>JBNKTK010000032.1:0-31618 GCA_050298035.1 Mangrovibacterium sp.
TCTCCTGGCTCCCTTCAGGGACGGGGTAAAACAGGAGAAAAATCGAACACCAATATTAATCTGTCAAAGTAGAATTAAAATTAGAACCATTACAGTTGTTTTCAGCCTTTCAGGCTGATTTTCCCCCGGACTTACAAATTGTACCAAAAACTTAAAAACGATTTTCCCGGAGAACGACTATTCCCGGAAAATACTGAAAAGAAAAAAGACACCAACCCTTTCGGCTGATGTCTTTCGTGTTGATATAACTTGTGTTTGGCTAAACGGAGAATTGCAACCAGGAGCTGTTTGCGCTGTAGTCTTCTATCACCTGGTCATTTGTGGTCCTTCTGAATGTTCCCATCAGTTGCTGTATTTCCTGGTGAAGCATGTTGATCCCACCATCAATCAGGTCTTTGCGGAAACCTTCGTCGGCCAGTTTGTGTACCATGTCCATCGAAATAACCCGTCCGAGAACCTGCCCTAATTCAACCAGTTTACGCTGCGGTAGTTGCAGGTCCAGGTTGAAGTTGAACAGCTCTTTCAGTTGATCGGCAGAGCGGTTTGTCAGCGGATTATCTTTCAAAAACTGGAACAGGTTGGTCTCTTTCATTCGTTTCATCTGTTTCACCATGCCTTCCGAAATCTGGGCATACAGAATATCGTTCGAGCCTTCAAAAATCTGGAAAGGACGGCTGTCGGTAATTCCGCGCCCGGCAATGTGGCTGTTCCGGTATGCTTTTGCACCTACGAGCTGGGTTACCGACTGGGCCGCATTTTGCATCAGGTCGGTTATGACAGATTTTACGGCATTTGCTTCGATGCCAATGCCAGTCAGGTCTTTGTCCAGGCCGGCATTTTTAGCGCTGTTTGAGCACATGGCCGAGCAAACGGTAAACGATGCCTGTAGCTTGGATAGCCGTTCCTGTACCTGGTCGTAGCTGAAAAGGCTCTTGCCGCCAACCAGACGCTGTCTGCAATGGTTTAGCCCTTCGTCCAGCATCCGGTGGATAAAGCCCATGCCCATTCCCGGAAATTGCATCCGGCTGCGGTGCAGCAGGTCGAGCATCATTTTTACGCCGGTAGTTTGCGGCTCCAGTTTATGTGTCTTCGGGATTTTTACATCAATGTGGTTTCGTCCGTACGGAATTTGGTACAGCCCCAGGTTGTCGTAAAATTCCTCCACTTTAATACCTTGCTCCGGTTGGGTCACATCGCAAATAAAGAAGTCGATGTCGCGTTGCAGATCGCCGGTCGCTGTTTTCTGACGGGCAGTCAGCAACCAGTATTCAGCCCATCCGGTCAACCCGGCCCAGTGTTTTTTGCCGTTCAGTTGAAAGTGGTCTTCTTCTTCGGTAAAAAAAGTTTGCATGTTCAGGGCATCGCTGCCGTAGTCGGGCTCGGTAATCATCAACCCACCCATGTTTTTTTGCTCAAGGAAACGCTTGAAAATCGGGCCTTTCACATCATCTGACGCATATTTGGCAACCGGTTGCAGAAACAAGGCCGAGTTAATTCCGAATGTTAACGAAAGCGCCAGCGATTCGTACGAAGCTGCTTCGAGCAACGCCAGGTTTTCGTGCATCAGTGCGCCACGTCCGCCGTATTCTTTCGGAATGCCGATCGATAGCGGGTTGCTTTCCATGATTTCGCGCAGGACAAATGGCGGCAATCCGCGTTGTTGTGCATATTGATTGATATCACCGCGTTGATGATATACCTGCCTCATTTTTGTCTTTAATTTTTCAAGAAATTGCTGGATTGGTTCCATTGTGTTAGTATGATTCTCCGAAGAGAAGGTGTCCTTTAAAATAATTTCATTCATTCTTAATAAATCTATGTGGAAAGACATCAGTTGTCTTCATGAAGGATCATAACACCCACTTATTGTGATTGTTTTCATTTGTGCCATATTTAGAATGGCTGTTATTATGTGTGGTAGCTGTTTTGGGCGGGATAGCTTATTTTAAACACAAGTTTATTTGTTGCCCATCATCAATCCTGTATCGAATGAATTTATTGGACGGTTGCCGGCTGGTTGGCTTTGGTGAACTGGTTCCGGTATTGAACCGGTGGGAAGCCGGTTGTTTTTTTGAATATCCGGTTGAAATTGGACAGGTTGTTAAACCCGCTCTCGAAGCCGATTTGCGATACGCTCTGCTTGCCTTCCAATAGTAATTTGCAGGCGTAGCCAACGCGCATTTCATTAATAAAGTTGATAAATGATTTTCCTGTTTTCTCCTTGAAATAGCGACAAAAAGCCGTTGTGTTCATCCCGATATGGTTGGCGATCGTGTCCAGTTTTACTGGTTGGCGATAACCGGAGTTGATCAGGTGCATCACCTTGTCCAACCTGCTGCTCGACCAGTCGTTGAGGTCGGGGCGGTAAGTTTCACTTGCCAGGAGTTTGTAGTTTTTGGTTCGGGCCAGCTTGTCAAGAACTTTCAGGAAATGGAGTGTTCGCTCAAGTCCTTTCATCCGAAGCAGCCGTTTTAAATCCTTTCCCAGGGCATTGCTCACCTGTTCCTGGAAACTCACCCCTCTCGATGCCCGGTTGAGCAGTTCTTTTATAGGACGGAACTCGGGGTATGTTTCCATCTGGCCGGCAAAAAAGTCAGCAGGAAAATGAATAACAATGGCATTGACTTTATACTGCGGGTCGTTGTTGAAAAAAACGTCGTCGTTCTTCCAAAAATGGGGTAGGTTGGGGCCCATGAGCACCAAATCGCCATCGCTGAAATTCTCAATATGGTCGGCAACAAACCGTTTTCCAAAGCTTTTTATAACATATACCAGCTCAAATTCGGAATGAAAATGCCACGGGTAAGTGAAATGCGGAAAATCATCCCATTTAATGTTGAATGAGTTATTACCCTTAAAAATCAACTGCTCGTGCATTATTTTCATTGCTGCCGGTTTATAATCCTGAGTTTGTAAAGATAGTACAATTTCATGCAAATAAAGTACTGGAATTGAGCCTGACTTTCGGGTACTTTTGTTGCTGAAAATGAATAAAAGAACACAGAACGATGAATAATTTTAATATTGAAGGCCGCGTGGCGGTTGTTTCCGGTGGCGGCGGTGTTTTGGGTGGAAGCATTTCCCGGAGTTTGCTGGAAGCAGGAGCAAAAGTTGTTATCCTCGATATCCGCGAGGAAAGCCTGAACAACCGCGTGGCTGAGTTGCAGGCCTTTGGTGAGGTTGTTGGCTATGTTTGTAATGTTTTGGATGAAGATAGCCTGAAAGCTGTCCGGGATAAAATCCTGGCAAAGTGGGGTTCCATTGATATCCTGGTGAACGCGGCAGGCGGCAACATGCCCGGTGCTACCCTGACGGAAGATCAGACGATTTTCGATATGAAAATTGAGGATTACAAGAAGGTGACCAACCTGAACCTGGACGGAACAGTTATTCCCAGCCTGATTTTTGGCGAAGCAATGGCAAAAGCAGGAAAAGGCAGCATCATCAATATTTCATCAATGGCAACTTATTCGGCTATTACCCGGGTGATGGGCTATTCAGTTGCCAAAACCGGCGTGAATATTTTTACCCAATGGATGGCGATGGAACTGGCAACAAAATTTGGCGAGAAAGTCAGGGTGAATGCCATTGCTCCCGGATTTTTTATTGGCGATCAAAACCGGGCTGTTCTGATCAACCCGGATGGAAGTTATACCGAACGAAGCAAAAAAGTTTTGGCTAAAACTCCGATGGGACGTTTTGGCGACATTAAAGAGCTGAATGGTATTGTCCAGTTTTTATGTTCCGATGCGGCAAGTTTTATTACCGGGGCAATTATTCCGGTTGACGGAGGATTTAGCTCATTTAGCGGTGTTTAGTATTGGTCTTCAACGTTTCGGATTTGATTTCTGGATTTTGGAATTTGTTTTTTAGTATTTGGCCCCGAAGTTATCGGGATTGATGTTTGGAATTTATAAAGTATGGGACTGGAAAAAACATGGCGATGGTTTGGAGCTAAAGATTCGGTGAGTTTAGCCGATCTGAAGCAAATGGGAGTTGAAGGAGTCGTGACGGCTTTGCACCATATCCCGAATGGTGAGGTTTGGCCGGTTGATGAAATCATGAAGGTGAAGAACCAGATTGAGGGACATGGTATGCGCTGGTCGGTGGTGGAAAGCCTGCCCGTTTCGGAAGGGATAAAAACACACAACGCCGATTATGTCCGGTTGATCGCGAATTACAAAGAATCTGTCCGGAACCTGGGCAAATGCGGAATTGACAGGATTTGTTACAATTTTATGCCGGTACTCGACTGGGTACGAACAGACCTTCATTATAAGCTGGAAAGTGGCGGCGAGGTCATGTTTTTTGATTTCCCGACTTTTGTGGCATTCGACGCTTTTATTTTGAACCGTCCGGGAGCCGAGGCTGATTACCCCAAAGAGATTGTTGATAAGGCACGGAAGCTGGCGGTAAAAATGACCGAGGAAGAAAAGGAATTGCTGGCATACAATATAATTGTTGTGACTCAGGGGTTTATTGACGGGGTCGTTGATGGATCAGCGCCGGACTATAAAAAGTTGTTTCTTCAGTTTATTGATACCTACAAGGAAATTGATGCCAATAAGTTGAGGGAACATTTGTCGATGTTTTTGCAGGATGTGATTCCTGTGGCCGAAGAGTACGGTGTGAAATTGTGTATTCACCCGGATGATCCGCCATTTCCGGTGCTGGGTCTGCCGCGGATTGTCAGCACCCAGGATGACCTGGAGTGGATATGCAACCAGGTAGATTCCATCTCAAACGGCCTGACTTTCTGCACCGGATCATTGTCGGTAAACCGAAATAACGATTTGCCCGGGATTGTGAAGAAACTGGGGCATCGGATCCATTTTACCCATTTGCGCAACAATGTATTTCTGCCGGATGGTTGTTTCCATGAGTCCGGCCATGTTGATGGTGACGTGGATTTGTTCCCGATCATGAAGGCTTTACTGGAAGAACAGAGGCGGCGAGTTAGTGAAGGGCGCGACGATATCCGCATTCCTGTCCGTCCGGATCATGGTATCAAGATGCTTGATGATTACGGAAAATCGGCAAACCCGGGCTACCCGTTGATTGGGCGGTTAAAAGGTTTGGCCGAACTGACCGGTCTGGAAATGGGAGTTGAACGGATGCTTGACTACTAAAACAGATTTGATCGTTCCAATCTTGAGCTTACCGGGCTGAGTTGTTGAAAGATTGCTTCGTTTTCTTAAAAAGGGGAATTGATTTTCTGGATTAGCTTCGAGGTGATGACAAAGCTGCTTTCGTAGGCCGCCGGCCAAAGGCTGGCACGCGGTCCGGCGATGTTAAGCACTTCAACCTGGTTTATTTTTAGGAAATGGATTAACTGCTCCAAGGGTTCATCAATAAAAAACGGCGATACCTTAAACAGGAAAACAGGCTTGTCATGTTCTTTTGCCAGGTTGTGGGTCAGCAGTGTGCCTCCCGAGAGTTTTCCTTCATAAATAATCAGGGTTGCGTCAGACTCAATGACATTTTTGCGGGTGCGATCATCATAACTGACACTCCAGATTTCCGCTAGCGGATATTTCTCCGGAATTTTCCCGTCTTCAGCTTTTCGTCCGGCAGGGCACCATCCGCCGCAAGGGAACTGGTTGTCCAAACAGGCATCCAATGCGCCGCGATCTACCCCCGTTTGTCCGCCGCTTATAATTTTACAGCACTTCATCCCGTAAAAATAACGAAATGACCGGAAGGAGCACTATCGGTTTAAAAACGATTTTGCTTGTTCCAGGTCCGCGGGCGTATCTATTCCAATGCTTTCAAATTCGGTTACTGCAATTTTGATCTTGTAGCCGTTTTCGAGCCATCTTAATTGTTCAAGCGATTCTGCCAGTTCAAGCGATGAGGGGGAAAGCTTTGTTATTTTCTGTAAAACATCAGTGCGATATGCATACATGCCCAGGTGCGAGTAAAACGGGTGGGAATTAAGCCACGCCGATTGTTCTTTTCCTCTGACGTGAGGAACTGTTGAGCGGCTGAAGAGCAAGGCGTAACTATTCACATCGAAAACTACCTTAGGCCGGTTGGGATTGAACAGGACTTCTTCTGACTCAATTTTTTTGACCAAAGTGGCAATTTCGGTATTAGGGTCAGTGAAACAATTTTTCAATGCTTCCAATTGCTCGCTTCTGACAAAAGGCTCATCTCCCTGGATATTTATAATTACATCAAACGACTGTTCTCCGGGTATTTTTGCAACGGCTTCGGCACACCGGTCAGTCCCGCTTTGGTGATCGGCCCTGGTCATAATGAATTTTCCGCCAAACCGTTCAACTGCATTGGCAATCCGTTCGTCATCGGTGGCTACCCATACATGCTCAATTGTCTTTTTTGCATTCTCATAAACATGTTGGATGATGGGCTTGTCTCCAAGTATGGCCAGTGGTTTCCCCGGGAAACGGGTTGACTGGAACCGGGCGGGAATAATAGCAGCAAAATTCATTATCGCAATATTTAAGCTGTAAAAATATAAAAAACAGCGGGCGTTAGTTACATTCCATCCTTTGGGATGTGAAATTTTGAGAAATAGACATACGAAGTACATAGGATGATTTTGCAGATTTAGTTCTGGACAAATTGTTTTCAATGATGTTTAAATTAATGGAAATAATTTTTTAGGTTTATTGCTTCCTACGTTGTATTGGCGTTATTATTGCAATAATGTCGGGGGATAAATGTAAATTGGTTTGATTTTGTTTTTACGTTATTGAATTTATCAATTGATGGATGCAAACTTTACTCTATGAAAAAAATACTGGTTGCCGAAGACAATAAGCTTATTTTGGAGACTATAAATCAGAAGCTGATTAGAGATGGTTATGAGGTTGTTAAGGTTTTGGATGGGAAAGAATGCTTGAACTATTTGGAGAACAATAAGGTTGACCTGTTGATAACAGACCTGTATATGCCCTATGTGAGTGGAAACGAAGTGATTAATACGCTTCGGAATAAGTGGAAGCTTAAAATTCCAATACTTGTTTTATCAGCAGATGGAGCAGAAGACACCGTGCTGAAAGCGTTTGAGCTGGGAGCAGATGATTATATGATTAAGTCATTTAGTTTGAGTGAATTGGTTGTAAGGGTGCGAAAGCTGTTATCTTGAAAAAGAGAGGAGCATCTTTGTTGTGATTTGTTGGTTTCGTGGACACGTCCTGTTTTTCCGGAGTACCCAAAGATCCCGGTTGTCGTTCATGCTCATGTCATGTATAGGTTTGTTAAAAATCCCCATTTGTATTTTCTTCCCCAAAATTGATAAATAATGTTAATCTGCCTGATTTTATAGACCGCCAAATGTTTTCACAACTGCAATTATTCGTAAAATTGTAACTTTGCTGAATTGTAAATGCGATGTAATGACTGTTGTCGTATTTTATTTTCTAACAATTGGTGTAGAAAGTAAAAAGGAATAATAAACAGTCTTGAGACCTTAAAGGAAACTGAAATATGGATGTTCAGGAAATAAAGCAACGTTTTGGGATAATTGGTAATGCTGTCGGATTGAACCGGGCGATTGAGGTTGCGGTGCAGGTGGCCCCAACTGATTTATCTGTATTAATAACAGGAGAAAGTGGTACCGGGAAAGAAGTATTCCCGCAGATTATTCATCAATTTTCATCGAGAAAGCACGGGAAATACATTGCGGTGAACTGTGGCGCTATTCCTGAAGGAACGATTGATTCGGAATTGTTTGGCCACGAGAAAGGTGCTTTTACCGGTGCTTTGGCCGACCGTAAAGGTTATTTTGAGGAAGCTGATGGCGGAACGATCTTCCTGGATGAAATTGGCGAGTTGCCCTTGTCTACTCAGGTTCGGTTATTACGTGTGCTTGAGGCTGGCGAATTCATTAAGGTTGGTTCGTCAAAAGTGCTGAAGACAAATGTCCGTGTTGTTGCTGCAACGAATGTTGACATTCCACAGGCCATTGAAGAAGGGAAGTTTCGTGAAGATTTGTATTACCGTTTAAATACCGTACCCATCCGTGTGATCCCGTTGCGGGACAGGCAGGAAGATATCTTTTTGCTCTTCAGGAAGTTTGCGATGGATTTTGCCGAACGCTATCGGATGCCGCCCATCAGACTGGACGATCAGGGACGGGCTGTACTCGAGAGTTTTCATTGGCCGGGCAATGTGCGGCAGCTGAAAAATATAACCGAACAAATTTCGATTATCGAACGGGAACGGATCATTACCGGCGGGATACTCCGGAATTATTTACCAGCGGCCGGGGCTCCCCAGTTGCCTGCAATTTACAAAGGGGTTGACGAAAAAACATTTGCAACCGAGCGTGAAATCCTGTATCAGGTTCTTTTTGACATGAAAAAGGATATGAACGACCTGAAAAAACTGGTACTTGATCTGATGAGGGAAGGTGCGATGCCTTCGGATTTTCATGCAGAAAATGCCCAGATTATTCGCAACCTATATCAAAAGGATCCAAGTCATTTTAGTGCCGAACCGGCACCGGTGAACCAGGTGCAGTACGATCAGGTTCCCCGGCATGATATTCAGGATACCGAAGAATTTGTCGAAGAGTCTCTTTCATTGGAGGAAAAGGAAATCGAGCTAATTAAAAAGGCTTTGGAAAAGCACAAGGGAAAACGTAAATATGCGGCCCGGGAACTTGGGATTTCAGAACGCACACTGTACCGGAAAATTAAAGAATATGATATCAACTAAGAATATGCGGGGTATTTTGCTTGCGATACTTTTTGTATTGGCTGGAAGCGGATTGTTTCAGAGTTGCTCGGTTACTTATTCGTTCACGGGGGCTGGCAAACTGGTCGGGGTAAAAACTTTCTCTGTTTATTATTTCCCGAACCGGGCCAGGCTGGTAAACCCCAACCTTAGCCAGCAGTTTACCGAGGCCTTGCAGGAAAAACTGACCCGGCAAACCTCGTACGATATGGTTACTGAAAATGGGGACTTAGAGTTTGAAGGGCAGATTACCGGCTACGATGTGCGCCCAATGAATATTAAGGAAGGCGATTTGGCTGCACAAAACCGCCTGACAGTTACAGTCCAGGTGAAGTTTACCAATAACAAGGATCATGATTCTGACTGGCAAAAGTCATTCTCTGCCTATGAAGATTATAGTAGCGAAAACATTTTGAGTGAAGTGGAAGACGGTTTAATGGAAGAGATTCTTGTAAAACTGACCGAAGATATTTTTAATGCATCAATTGCAAATTGGTAATGGCATTCTCAGAGCTACATACTTACCTGAAATATCCTGGGCGATTGGATGAAAAAAGCCTTGTCGTCCTGAAAGATTTGGTCGGGCGGTTCCCGGCTTTTCAGGCTGGGTGGATGTTGCTGTTGAAAAATCTTCGGAAGCTGAATGACCCTGAATTTGATGATTACCTGGCAAAGGGAGCCATTCGTGTGGCCGACCGGAGGAAATTGTATTACTTTCTGTTGGCAGATGACACCGAAGAAGTGGATCAGCAGGAAGAGGGCGAAATAGCCTTTCTGTCAAAGGAATACCTGTCTCCGGGAACGTATCATCTTGGTGGCGCCGAAGAAAGAGAAGAGTCACTGACTGATCTTGTAAAGTCGTTGCGCAGGAAACAATTCGCTGAAGAAGAAAAAAAATTGGCCGATGAATATGTTGAGAATCAGCCGGAAGGGTCAGATTTAGAGTTTGTTACCGAGACGCTGGCGAAAATTTATGCCCGGCAGGGACTCTACAAAGAAGCAATTCAGGCATACGAAAAATTAAGTTTGAAATATCCGGAAAAAAATGTTTACTTTGCCGGTCAAATTGAGGAAATAAAAAGATTAATGAACTAAATAAAGGCAAACCATGTATACGCTGATTACCGTTTTAATTTTTATCACCTGCTTTCTTTTGATTTTGATTGTTTTAGTGCAAAATTCAAAAGGCGGTGGTTTGGCAAGTAACTTTCAGGCATCGAACCAGATTATGGGTGTCCGAAAAACTACTGACTTTCTGGAAAAATTTACTTGGGGTTTGGCGGCAGCTTTATTGTTGTTGTCAATTGCAGGAAGTGCCCTCATTCCGCGCACTGCTGAAGAAGTAAATCAATCAGCAATTAAAAATAAGATTGAAACCGCAGTTGATCCGAATGCAGTTCCTAACTTCCCGGCTACACCAGCCGAAACGGAAGAGGCACCTGCCCAGGAAGAGACACCTGCTGAGTAATAATATTTCTGAAAAGATTTTGAGGCTTGTACCTTTGGGTGCAAGCCTTTTTTTTGTGTGTATAGCATGGCGACCGGGGTAACGAGAATGTTGCTGCTTCGTGTTTGAGTGTCATGCCGTTTTATAGGCTAATATCCCTGCTGTTCCAACTTACATGTCCCCGAGAGCATCCATTTTGCATTTAGTTTCGTAGAGCTAAAAAAGCAAAGTCATGAAACGGATACTAATTTTATTGGTTATCGTGCTGGTTGGAGCAAATTTCGGCTATGCACAAAAAATGACGGCTAAACAACGGAAGGAGCAGAAGGAACAACAAATAAAAGAGTTGATTGACAATAGCAGGTTTAGTTTTGTTGCGCAGTCTGTTTTGCCGATGTCAGGTCCCAAAATCGATCTCACTTCTTATTACTTTTTATCGGTCGACAGTATGATGGTCGAGTCGTGGCTGCCATTCTTCGGGCGGGCATACCATGTTGAGTATGGCAGTACCGATGGAGGGATTAAATTTAAAGAAAAGGCTGACCGGGTGAGCATTCAGTACGACGAAAAGAAGAAGCTTTATCACATTTACCTGGATGTAACTACGGAAAAAGAATCGTATAAAATTCATATCTCGGCCGGGATAGGTGGTTCTGCAAGCATGGGAATCATCTCGAATAACAGGCAGTCGGTTAGTTATTTCGGGGTAATCGAGCCATTTCCTGAAAAGAAAGAAAAATAGAAAAGCAGCCAAAGAAACTCTATTCCCGTACCTCTCGTTTGTCACCCTGAACTTGTTTCAGGGTCTGTCAGAGGTGATGGAGATCCTGAAATGAATTCAGGATGACCGGGGTCTTTAGAAAGTTTCTTTGGCTGCTTTTATTTTGCCGGTTAATGCCGGGTTTATTTTGCCTCTTCGGTAACAATTACCTTTTTAGAATGGCCGGGGAGGAGAAGGTTAAGTAGAATACCGACCACGGCAGCTAGCCCAATCCCTGCCAACGAGAAGGTTCCCCATGAAATAACAGCGCCTCCAATCCCAACAGTCAGCACAATTGATACGATCACCTGGTTGCGGACTAAAGTCATATCGGTTTTCGAATCAATAAGCGTTTTGATACCTACTGATGCAATCAGGCCGAACAGCAAAAGCATGATGCCACCCAATACGGCTTGCGGGATTGTTTTCAGGAAACCGCTGATTTTGCCAATAAGAGAAAAAACAACTGCTGTGACGGCCGAAATTCGCAGGATGAAAGGATTGGTGACTTTGGTCAGCGAGATGGCCCCGGTGACCTCAGAATAAGTCGTATTGGGAACTCCGCCAAAGAACCCGGCAATGCTGGTTGCAATACCATCACCCAGCAGAGTGCGGTGTAAACCTGGTTTTTCAATGAAGTTTTTCTCGGCAACACCACCAATCGCATACATGTCGCCAACATGTTCAATAATTGGCGCCACGGCAACCGGAATCATGTACAGGATTGCCCCCCAGCTAAACTTAGGTGTTGTAAAAGCCGGCAAGCTAAACCAGTCGGCACTTTTTATCGGGGTGAAATCAACAACGCCCAATAACAAACCTGCAATGTATCCAACAATAATTCCGATGAAGATCGGGATCAGTTTGATCAGTCCTTTCGTGAAAACAACTACAATTACAGCAGCCAATAAACTCACAACAGCGATCAGCCAGTTTGTTTTGGCCATGTCAACAGCAACGCTGGCCAGCGAAAGACCAATGATTATGATTACGGGTCCAACAACAGTGGATGGGAAAAGTCGTTCGACGAACGATATCCCGCGAAGTTTGACCAGGGACGAAACGAGCGTGTAAACTAATCCAACGGCAATGATGCCCGAGAATGTGCCCGGTAGCCCGTATAGTTTGGTTGATTCGATGATTGGAGCGATAAACGCAAAGCTACTGCCCAGGAAAACAGGTACCATCCCTTTTGTTATCAGGTGAAAAATCAATGTGCCAATGCCTGCAGTAAACAAGGCAACGGCCGGATCGATTCCAACCAACAGCGGAACCAGGACTGTTGCCCCGAAAGCAACAAACAAAAACTGGACTCCCAAAACCATGTTGCTTATCGTGAACTGGTTCTGGCTTTTCATCTTTTGATTCATAAAGCTTGTTTAAACGGTTAGTAAAAAACAGGATTAATATATTTTAGCTGAGATGTCGCGAATATATAATTGAAGATTTGTTTTTCCCCTGAACTCGTTTTCTGCTACAGAGTAAATAATATCAAAAGGCAGTCCCTGGCTGATGGCTTCAAAATGGCTGGCCTGATTAAAGGCGATAGCAGAAAAAACCGATGAATTCCCTGTTGGTTCTACCAGGTCAAGTTTTAAATGTTCCATGTTTCTTCCAACACAGCGGCTTGTTCCGTTGTCAAGCACGTTTTCCGTGAGAAACAATGGGGTCATGTTGTGTGGGCCAAATGGCTCGAATTGTTTTAGTATCCGGTAAAATTTCGGGGTAATCTCCGAAAGCTGGAGTTTGGCATCAACTTCCAGTATTTCCGTTTGCTGCGCGTCTGTGATCGTGTTTTTCACAATCTCTTCAAAACGGCGGGTAAATGCAGGGATGTTGTCAATTTTCATGGTCAGGCCAGCAGCATACATGTGCCCGCCATACGATTCGAGCAGGTCGCTGCATTGACCAATGGCTTCGTACAGGTCAAAGTCTTTGACTGAGCGTGCCGAACCGGTTGCCATTCCGTTTGATTCGGTTAAAATGACGGTGGGGCGGTAATAGTGCTCGGTCAGGCGCGAAGCCACAATTCCTACTACACCTTTGTGCCAGTCCCGGTTGTAGAGAACAGTTGCATTTCGTTCTGCCTGAATCGGGTCGTGGGCAATCATGTCGAGCGCTTCCTGGGTAATGTCGCGGTCAAGCGTTTTGCGGATTTCGTTGTACGAGTTAATCTCGTTGCCAAGTTGAATGGATTGCTCTTCATCATTGACTACCAATATCTCAACCGACTTTTTGCCATGTTCAATCCGTCCCGAAGCATTCAGCCGCGGCCCGATTTTGAATACAATGTCACTGATGGAAATATTTTGTCCGTCAAGACCGGAAAAGCGAATGATTGTCCTCAATCCCATGCTTGGATTGGAGTTCAGCTTTTTTAGTCCGTAATGGGCCAATACGCGGTTTTCACCCGTTACCGGAACAATGTCCGATGCAATACTGACAACGACAAAGTCGAGCAGGTCGTAAAGCTCAACAACCGGAATGTCGTTTCTTTGGGAATAGGCCTGGAGCAATTTGAATCCAACACCACATCCTGAAAGGTCTTTGTACGGGTAATCACAATCCGGACGTTTCGGGTCAAGCACTGCAACTGCATCGGGAATGGTTTCGTCGGGGTTGTGGTGGTCACAAATAATGAAATCGATGCCTTTGTCTTTTGCCTGCTTGATTTTCTCAATTGCTTTGATTCCGCAGTCGAGCACAATAACAAGTGAAAACTTTTCTTCGGCGGCAAACTCAATGCTGCGGGGCGAAATCCCGTATCCTTCAGAGTAGCGGTCGGGGATATAATAGTCAAGATTTTTGATCCGGTTGCGAAGAAATTGGTACATCAGTGCGACTGAAGTTGTGCCGTCAACATCGTAATCACCATAAATCAGCACTTTCTCCTGGTTGTTGATAGCCCGTTCGAGCCGATCAACAGCCTTGTCCATATCTTTCATCAAAAACGGGTCGTGCAAATCCGACAACTTTGGACGGAAAAACGACTTAGCTTCACTAAAAGATGTAATCCCCCTATGTGCCAATAGGTTTGCAATGACCATATTGACATTCAGGGCAGCAGATAAATGCTTGATTACATTTATGTCGCCTTGTTGTTTTACGTTCCAGATTTTGTCCATTTTTATTGCTACCGCCACGTTTTATGTACCCACTAAAACTGCCCAAAGATAAAAAATGAAGACCGATCTGGAAAGCAAAATAATTGCAGGAACAGCAGTTCTGTTAATAATGATGCTTTTGTTCGATCTAAATTTCATCCTCTCAAATCATTAGCCTTCCAATAATTTTATTAACACCGCAGCGAAAAATACAAACAGTTGATTTTGTTTGTTTTAGTTTGAGTAAACTTGTCAGTAGGGATTATTCATTTCTTTGTTATCTTTGCAAAAATTTTTTCAAAGCAAATTCAAATTGAATATTACCAATGAGTATAGCAGAGCTTAGCGAGCAGGAGATGATCCGGAGGAATTCACTGACGAAGTTGCGCGAATTCGGAATTGAGCCATACCCGGCTGAAGAGTATCCGGTAAATGCAAAGGCAGCAGTAATCAAAGCGGAGTTCGAGCCTGAAAAGGAAAACTTTCAGGATGTAGTTTTGGCCGGACGTATCATGAGCCGGCGCATTATGGGGAAGGCTTCTTTTGCTGAGCTGCAGGATGATACCGGTCGTATTCAATTGTACATTAACCGTGACGAGATTTGCCCTGATGAGGATAAAACACTTTACAACGAGGTTTTCAAGAAACTGACAGATATTGGTGATTTTATCGGTGTGAAGGGGTTTGCTTTTACAACGCAGGTTGGCGAAAAATCGGTTCATGTAAAAGAATTTGTTATTCTAAGTAAATCATTGCGTCCGCTACCAATAGTGAAAGAAAAAGACGGTGTGGTTTATGATGCTTTTACCGATCCGGAGCAACGTTATCGTCAGCGCTATGTCGACCTGGTTGTTAATCCGCAGGTAAAAGATGTTTTTATCAAACGTACGAAGATCATTAACACGATGCGGGAAATGTTCAACGAGAAAGGATACCTTGAAGTTGAAACACCCATCCTGCAGGCCATTCCGGGGGGAGCTGCTGCCCGTCCTTTTATCACGCACCACAACTCTCTCAATATACCGTTGTACCTCCGCATTGCTAACGAGCTTTATCTGAAACGCCTGATTGTTGGCGGGTTCGAAGGTGTTTACGAATTTGCAAAGGATTTCCGTAACGAAGGGATGGACCGCACCCATAACCCGGAGTTTACAGCCATGGAGATTTATGTCGCTTATAAAGATTATAAGTGGATGATGAATTTCACGGAAGAAATGGTGGAGCGTGTTGCGTTGGCGTTGCACGGAAAAACCGAGGTGCAGGTTGGCGACAAGATGATTGACTTTAAGCGTCCTTATCCGCGGGTAACCATGCGCGACGCGATTAAAGAATATACCGGTTTTGATATTGCCGGGAAATCGGAAGACGAGTTACGCGTAATTTGTGCAGAGCTTGGACTAGAAACCGACCCGAGCATGGGCAAAGGCAAACTGATTGACGAGATATTTGGTGAGAAATGTGAGCATAACTACATTCAGCCAACATTCATTATTGATTACCCGGTAGAAATGTCGCCGCTGACCAAAAAGCACCGTGACAACCCGGAACTGACCGAACGTTTTGAATTGATGGTGAATGGCAAAGAGCTGGCCAATGCTTATTCCGAGCTGAATGACCCGATTGATCAGCGTGAACGTTTCGAGGACCAGTTGACACTGTCTGAAAAAGGAGACGACGAAGCTATGTTCATCGATCAGGACTTCCTTCGTGCGCTTGAGTATGGGATGCCCCCAACATCAGGGATGGGGATCGGTATCGACCGCTTGACCATGTTCATGACAAACAGTCCTTCAATTCAGGATGTGCTGTTCTTCCCGCAAATGAAACCCGAGAAAAAATCGGATGCTGATGGGGATGAAAAGTTTGTTGCCGCCGGTATCCCGGAAGAATGGGTGGACGTGGTGAAAAAAATGGGCTTCAAAAAAGTTGATGCGCTAAAAGAAGTAAAACCCGGAAAGTTATTTAACGATCTTTGCGGATACAATAAAAAAAATAAATTGGGATTGGATAATCCGTCAATGGAAGACGTGAAGCAGTGGCTCCTCGCGTAACTGTTGATACCTAAGCGATGTTTACCGAACCAAAAATAGCAATCGTCGGGAGTGGAAGTTGGGCAACAGCTTTGGCAAAGATACTCCTGAACAATGTTGACCGTATAAACTGGTATTTCCGTAACCCGGACAATGTTGAACAATTTAAGCGGTACAAACACAACCCGAGCTACTTGCGCGGGGTTGAATTCGATATCAACCGGATTGATTTCTTTACGGATATCAATGAAGTTGTCGATAAGTCGGATTTATTGGTGCTGACAATTCCTTCAGCCTTCCTTGACCGTTCTTTGTCCGAACTAAATGTTGACCTTGATCTTAGTAACAAGTACATCGTTTCGGCAATTAAGGGGATTGTTCCCGAGGGTAACCAGATTGTGGGGCAGTATCTGCACAATAAGTTTAAGTTGCCATACGAACGCATTGGTGTGATTGCCGGCCCCTGCCATGCCGAAGAAGTTGCGCTGGAACGTTTGTCATACCTGACAATTGCCTGTCCTGATATAAAGCGGGCACGTGATTTTGCGTTCAAGTTGGAATGTCCGTATATCCGCTCGCATGTGTCCGACGATATTTTCGGGACTGAATATGCTTCGGTTCTGAAGAATATTATTGCCATTGCATCGGGCATTGTACATGGTCTGCGTTACGGCGATAATTTCCAGGCTGTTTTGATTGCCAATGCCATTCAGGAAATCAAACGTTTTGTTGACAAGGTGCATCCGATAACCCGTGATATTAAGAGTTCTGCATATTTAGGCGATTTGTTGGTCACCGCATATTCTCAATTTTCACGAAATCGTACTTTTGGCACCATGATCGGTAAAGGATATACTACCCGGTCGGCACAGCTGGAAATGCACATGGTTGCAGAAGGGTACTATGCCACCAAGTCAATCCACGAAATCAATGAGGATTACAAGGTAAATATCCCGATTTGCGAGGCTGTTTATAACATCCTTTATGAGGGGGCAACACCGTCGTTGGAGATACGTCGATTAACCGAAAAACTAAGATAAAATACCATGGAAAATATTTCATTAAAATTTGATAGAACTTTTGATTTCATATCAAAAGAAGCAGTTTCAGGTTATGCTGATGCTTTGAAACTGCATAACGAAGCACTTCAAAATAAAACCGGAAAAGGGAATGACTTTTTAGGATGGGTGAATTTGCCATCATCAATTTCAGAAGCAGATTTGGCCGATTACGAAGCAACGGCAAAAACACTTCAGGCAAAGAAGATTGAGCTGTTCGTTGTTGTTGGTATCGGGGGCTCATACCTTGGTGCAAAAGCAGTTGTCGATGCTCTTTCTGACAGCTTTGCCCAGCTGAAAGGTAACGACAAACCACTGATTGTTTTCGCAGGTCAAAATATCAGCGAAGATTATCTTTTCGAATTGCGTGAGCTTTTGAAAGTAAAAGAATATGCCATGGCGGTTATTTCAAAATCAGGTACAACTACTGAACCTGCTTTGGCTTTCCGCTTACTAAAACAAGATATTGAAGACAAATACGGCAAGGAAGAGGCAAAATCACGGATTGTTGCTGTTACCGATGCATCGCGTGGTGCCTTGCGTAAACTGGCCGATACTGAAGGATACAAAACTTACGTGATCCCTGATGACGTGGGTGGCCGTTACTCAGTGCTGACTCCGGTTGGTTTGCTGGCTATCGCGGTTGCCGGATTCGATATTCGTGCACTTGTAAAAGGTGCTGTCGATATGGAAAAAGCTACTGGTGTTGACGTGGCGTTTGAAAATAACCTGGCTGCCCAGTATGCTGCTGTTCGTAACGAACTTTACAAAAATGGCAAGCTGGTTGAGATTTTGGTGAACTACAACCCCAAACTGCACTTTGTTGCTGAATGGTGGAAACAGCTTTATGGCGAAAGTGAAGGAAAAGAAGGTAAAGGTATTTTCCCGGCCAGCGTTGATTTCTCTTCAGACCTGCACTCTATGGGACAATATATTCAGGAAGGTGAACGTAAATTGTTCGAGACAGTTATTTCTGTTGCAAGCCCTGATCGTGAGGTACGCATCCCAACCGATCCGGAAGATCTGGATGGATTGAATTTCCTCGCCGGCAAACGTGTTGACGAGGTAAACAAAATGGCTGAGCTTGGTACGATGATCGCCCACGTTGACGGTGGTGTGCCGAACATGTTGATCGAGTTGCCAAAACTGAATGAATACTACCTGGGACAGCTGATTTATTTCTTCGAAAAAGCTTGTGGTTTGAGTGGATACACTTTGGGTGTCAACCCATTCGATCAACCGGGTGTTGAGGCTTACAAAAAGAATATGTTCGCCCTTCTCGAAAAACCGGGTTACGAAGAAGCAACCAAAGCGATTAAAGCCCGTTTGTAAAAGATTGATTTTAGATTAGGATATAAAGAGAAGTCAAAACAATTGGCTTCTCTTTTTTTTACCGTAGATTTATGGCGTTGATAAATCAATTGCTCCATGAAGTCAGACCGGATAAAAGGTTATGTTTTTGCAACCGTTGCTACCCTGGCATTTTCCAATATTTACATCTTCAGCAAGGCTGCGCTGAATGAAATCCATCTTAGCCAGTTTGGAGTATACTGGTTTCTCATCGCGTTACTATTGAACTTTGCCTGGCTGTTGAAGACGGGCCATCATAAAATGGTGCCGAAACTATCGGCTCGCCAGTTCGGGGTGCTGGCAATATTGGGCGTCTTGGAAATACTGACCACTACAACTTTTTTCCTGTCCATCCAGATTATTCCTGATCCGGCAGTGACATCATTTATTGGCAATCTTTACCCGGTTATTTTAACGACTATGGGGATTATTTTTCTGCACGAGCGATTTACCTGGCTCGAGTCGGTCGGTGGTGTGTTGGCTTTGGCCGGGGCTTTTATTATCAGTTACCAGGGAGGAACAACTCTGGCTGACCTTTTCATCCCCGGGACTGGGGTGGTGCTGATCAATGCTTTTTTTGCCTCCGCGGCCTCACTGGTTGTTAAAATGAATGTGAAGACCATGCCCCCCGAGTTGATCAATACCAATCGGGCTTTGTGGTTGTTTGTGTTCTCGCTGGTCATGATTTTCTGTTACGGGCAATCGTTTGTTATTCCGCTTTCGGCTTTAACAAACATTGCAATTGGCGCTACATTCGGGCCATTTATCGCGGTGCTTACCATCTACTATTCTTTCAAATACATCGAGGTTTCCAAATCATCAATTGTTCAAAGCCTGAAAGGGGTTTGCGTTTTGGTTGGCAGTTACCTTTACTTTAAAACCTTGCCCCTTGAACATCAATTGTGGGGTGGGTTGCTGACAGTTGTCGGAGTGCTTTTGATCGCTGTCGCCAAAACAAAGATCTTCACGAACAACAAAAATAGAATACCACGCCAATTCCCCAATTAGTTAATTGCCGGTTCTAAATTGCCAATCTATGCTTCGACCCGCTTGTGAGAAGCCTCCATAAATTGAATAATGTCTTCTTTGCTGATTGGCTGGGTGCCCCCTTTCGTGGTCGCAACAATTGCCCCGGCAGCATTCCCGAATTTCAGCGATTCTTTCAGCGGTCTTTGGTCCAGGTAATAGTGCATGAATCCGGCTGAGAAAGCATCTCCCGAACCAACGGTGTCTGCCAAATCAATTTTGTAGCCGGGGTCGTAGTGGTATTTGCCTTTCCGGGTAAGGGCAAAGGCGCCTTTTTCGCCCAGTGTGACCAATGCAAGGTTGAGGTCAAACTTCTCGATAAGTTGGGCTACTACATCTTTTAATGAATTACCTTCCAGCAAAAACATGGCTTTCAGGGTGAGGAGCTCGTCATCATTAATCTTTAGGATATTGGCCAGTTTCAGGCTGTGGGTAATTATCTCGGTAGTGTAACAATCTTTTCTTAGGTTGATGTCGAAGAACTTGATGGCGCTTGGTGCTTCGTTGAGCACGGCCTGCAAGGTGTCTCGCGATTTCTTTTCCCGCTGGATCAGCGAACCAAAATAAATACAATAGGCATGGCGGGCAAGCGATAGCATTTCGTTGGTCAGTTCAATCCGGTCAAAGGCCACGTTTTTCAGGATTGTAAAATCAGGCACGCCCTGTTCATTTAATGTGACCGGTACGGTTCCTGTTGGCAATTCTTCATCGGTTTGGATATACTGGTCGGTCAGTCCCAGTTTTTTTACCTGCTCGCGGGCTTCACGTCCAAGGTTGTCTTTCCCGATGCGGGTTACAATTTGTCCGTCGTCACCAAATGAGTTGACCCGAAACACAAAATTGGCAGGCGCTCCGCCAAGTACTTTCCCTGAAGGTAAAATGTCCCACAGTAATTCTCCGAATGCCAGGATTGTCTTTTTCATCGGTTTAAAGTTTTGTGGTTGCTAACCAAATTTACTGATTTAAAATGACAGGAAGAGGCTGATGACTGCTTTTAATATGTCGAAGCGGGCTCATAGATGTGATGCAGACAATTGGGGAAGTGCACGGGTTTTGTAATTCACAATCGGTATTAGTAACTTATCCAACAAAATCTGAGGCCGTATGAACATACTTAAAAAGACAATTTTGCCGATTTTGCTGGCTACAGCATGGATCAGTATCTCTGAATTTGTCAGAAACGAACTTCTGGTTAAGACATACTGGGAAGATCATTATAAATCGCTTGGGCTTGTTTTCCCTGCTGAGCCAATCAACGGAGCTGTTTGGGGGCTTTGGTCGCTTTTGTTCGCGATTACGATTTTTATCCTATCAACCAAATTTACATTGATACAGACTACCCTGCTTTCCTGGTTTGTTGGTTTTGTTTTGATGTGGATTGTAATTGGCAATTTGGGGGTTTTGCCTGATGGTCTTTTGAGCATTGCCATCCCTTTAAGCTTTCTGGAAGCATTTTTTGCCAGCGTTATTATTCGTAAACTTGCAGGGCGAAAGGGATGGTGGTGTGACTGGTATTGAGGGCTTTCGGCGTTTTTTGATGAATAACCTACAATTTACCCAATAGCATAAATCGTCATTAAGTTGTCATTTCATAGTCATTTCTTACTGTCCGGTAACAATTAATGACCGTAGAATGGTGCAATTAAGTCCGGAGAAACGAATTGGGTATGAAAACGGGCAATCGATTTTTTAGATGACAGAGCAGGAGTAAAGGAGGAGGAATGAATTTTTTGGCACATTTATATTTGTCGGGCGAGTCGGATGAGCTGATTCTGGGGAACTTCATTGGCGACTATGTAAAAGGGCAGCAGTACCTGAACTACCGAGAAGAGGTGCAGCGTGGAATATTGCTGCACCGGCAGATTGATTCATTTACCGATAACCATCCGCTGGTGAAAACTGCCGCCAGACGATTTAACCCCGGGTTTGGCCGTTACTCGGGTATTGTAACCGATGTTGTTTTCGATCACTTTCTGGCCAAATACTGGAGTGGGTATTCGGTCTATACTCTTCGTCAGTTTTCAAAACATGTCCATGCGGTGCTGCTTTCAAACTTCATTCATTTACCTGCGCGGGTGAAGGGTTTTCTGCCGTTTTTTATACAACACCGGCGGCTTGAATCGTATGCCCATGTGGAGGGGATCCGGCAGTCGCTGGAAATAATGGGGCGACGCACAAGCCTGCCCGAATATTCTGACTATGCCATGCAGGTGCTGGACGATAATTTTGAGCAGATGCGAATAGAGTTCGAATCATTCTTTGATGAACTGGTTGGTTTTGCCGAACAGGATTTTGGCGTAAAAATAGAAAAACCCGTTATCCACGGGCTTTAGATTGATAATGACTTAGTAATTTTAAATTTGCTTTTTCGAAGAAGAACTGTTCCTCACCGAAAGCGGGTGCCAAGTCGTCAAACCAAATGGCTTTAGGATTGTACTGAGCGAAAAATGGCCTGCTTACCCAGTCCGGGTCTCTTCCCTGCAGGAAGTTAAGCACAAATACTTTTTCCCCTTTGACTTTCTGAACGCCGGCAATCTGGATTTTTCCTGCAGAGCATGACATGGATGGCCCCCTGACCGTCCGGGCAAGCCCGCTAACTTGCTGGATCGCTTTTTGGAAAATTTGCCAGGCTTTTTCGAGTGTCACGGCAAAATAATCCTGTGCCCCGGTATCCCTTGCTACAAACATATAATAAGGAATAATCCCCTGGTTTACTTCTGCCTGCCACAGTTCTGCCCAGATATTGGGATCATCGTTAATATGTTTCAGCAGAGGTGATTGTCCCCGCAATTGTACCCCAACTTGCAGTAATTTGCTGACAGCTTCTTTGAATGCTTCTGTTTGTAAGGCCCTGGGGTGATTTAGGTGTGGCATGATGGCAATATTAATACCATGCTTTTTCATCTTGGCAAACAGCTGCAGCAATTCTTCCGCATCGTGGTCTTCGGTAAACCGGTATGGCCAGTATGTTAGCGCCTTAGTTCCAATCCGGATGGTTTTTACATGTTTTATCCCGGCATCAAGGATGGCGTTAAAATAATGCTCGAAAATTCGGGTTGACATAACTGCCGGGTCGCCTCCGGTAAATAGTACGTCGGTAATTTCCGTGTGTCTTTTCAGGTATTCAACCATCAGGTCGGCTTCCTTCATGGCAAACTTGAAACTGTTCATGGCAAACTGTGGCCAACGGAAACAGAACATACAATAGGCATGACAGGTTTGTCCCTGGGCCGGGAAGAAAAGCATGGTTTCCCGGTATTTATGCTGAATGCCGTTTAGCCTGACACCATCCATGACCGGCACGTTACTCGACTGCGCGTCCGGATTGGGATTGAGCTGCATCCTGATCTCCTCAACGGCTTTCTTCAGTTTTGTTTTATCGGGGTTGGTGCGGATCAGGTTGGCAATCCGTTGGAACCGTTCTTCCGAAAGCATTCCTTTTTGCGGAAAGTTCAGGATGAAGAACGGGTCATTTTCAAAATTATCCCAATCGATTAATTCATCAATAACATAGTTGCTGACTTTGAAAGGTAATACGGTACCCACAACTTCAATGATAAACTTTTGATCCTCATTGAGTTTTTCAATTTGCGGGATTTCCCGGAAATTGCTGAGGGTATAAGAACGATACTTCATATTAATTTTTAGTTTTTGAATAGATATTTCTCGATAAACATGTAAAAACTGGGGTTGAAAGTGTGAGCAGGTCACCTTGAAAAACATGTTATCGCTTAAGTTTCCCCACAAATCGCTAATGCACCTTGAAGTTACTAAAAATGGGGCAGACCGGAAAATTTACGGCTATGTTTCAGGTACAGCTTAGTAGCTTAGCATCTCCATTCTGCTGGCATCCAGACGAATGAAAATGAATAATAAAATGGTAAAGGACCAAAGCGATGAGCCACCGTAGCTGAAAAAGGGCAGTGGAATGCCAATAACAGGGGCAAGGCCAATGGTCATTCCAATATTGATCGTGATATGAAAGAACAGGATGGCAGCCACACTGTACCCGTAAACCCGGCTGAAAACCGATCGTTGCCGCTCTGCCAGGTAAACCAGCCTGATGAGCAGGGCCAAGAACAGCAAAATGATAACTGTCGTTCCGATAAAACCCCATTCTTCGCCAACAGTACAGAAAATAAAGTCGGTGCTTTGTTCCGGCACAAAATCAAATTTTGTTTGAGTACCTTTCAAAAATCCCTTCCCGGAAAAGCCGCCGGAACCAATAGCGATTTTTGATTGGTTTACATTGTACCCGACACCAAGCGGGTCGGACTTGATCCCCAGCAATTCATTGATGCGGGCTTGCTGGTGGGGTTCCAATACGTTGTTGAATACGTAATCAACCGAAAAAATCATGAAAACAAGCATCATGTATATGCCGAGTACCATCAGAACTTGTCTTAGCCTTTTACGAAAGGCATAAATGGCAAAAATCACGGAGGAGATCACGGATGATAGCAGGATGACGGCAGTAGTAGAATGCTCCAGCTTTAGCAGGTAATTACCTAGCCAGATGGCGGCAAAAAAAGAGGCATAAATAGCCAGCGCTTTCAACCCCTCCAAAAACTGTTGCCTGATAAAGTAGTGGGCTATCAATGCAGATATGGTCAGGATAACGATGGTTTGAATCGGGTTTAGTATTAGGGTGAGGATAAAAACAATTGCCACCAGTAACCCCAGAAACAGGAAAATCCCGGAGAGACCTTCCCGGTAAAGTACAAGCGAAAAGACTGCAAAAACCAATGCGGAACCGGTATCATTTTGTAAAAAGATGAGTGCCACAGGTAGTAGAATGATGCCGCCAATAATGGCCAACGACTTGATCCGCTCAATTTTGAAATTATAGGAACTGGTAAATTTGGCAATTGCAAGGGCCGTGGCCAGCTTGGCAAACTCGGCGGGTTGGATGGCAAAACCGCCGATCTGGAACCAGGATTTTGCTCCCTTTACTTCGGAGCCGATAAGCAACACGCCAACCAGTAAAAGTATGGTAACTGCATACAATACGTAGGCAAACGAGACGTAAAACTTACTGTCGAATATGATTAGGATCGCCCCAATTACAAATGCAGCAGCAATCCAAAGGAGCTGTTTTCCGTAACGTTGGCTCATGTCAAGAATACTGCTGTGATCTTCATTGAAGACGGCTGCGTAGATGTTCATCCAACCCAGGAAGACCAATAGCACGTACAGTCCGATTGTTAGCCAGTCAAGATTTGCCCATATGTTATTTCTGCTTGCCACGTTATTTTGGTTGAATCGGGTTTAACAAATTTGAGTCGAACATGCGTTGTTCCAATGCTTTTCGTTGTGGGGTAGAGATGGAGTCGTTCAGGTATTTCTCGATCAACAGGCTGGCAATGGGGGCTGCATGTCTGGCGCCCCAAACACCATATTCCACATAGACTGCGATTGCAATTTTGGGGTCATCTTTCGGGGCAAAAGCAACAAAAGCTGAATGGTCAGCATATCCGCGGGTATTCTGAATTGTTCCGGTTTTTCCGCAAATTTCAATTCCGTTAACGAATGCAGTGTAGCGGGTAGCTGTTTGTTCAACAACCTGTTGCATCCCATTGATCACATCCTCAAAATGTCGGGGGTTCACTGTACAGTCTTTTCGCTCAAAAGAAAGTCGTTTTGGTGTACCGTCCAGTTCCGATACCGATCTGATCAGATGAGGCTCAATGTAGTATCCCCTGTTGGCAATGACCGAAACCATGTTGGCCATTTGTAATGGTGTTAAAATAACCTCACCCTGTCCGATGGCCAGTGATCTGACGGTGAGTGCATTCCAGTGGTTTTTGCCATAAAAATGATCGTAATAGGATGCTTGAGGAATATTACCGGATGACTCACCAAAAAATTCGGTGCCCAGGGTTTGCCCAAGACCAAAACTAAGGATATGCGACCGCCATTTATTATAGCCGTCTTCGGCATTACGGTATTTGCCAATAATTGATTTGAAGGTATTCCAAAAATAAGGATTGCAGGATTCACGGATTCCGCCTTGCAACCTGATTGGTGTTTCGTGGTTGTGAGTGCACTTGATCGGACTTGAGACAGGTCCGTTGCACACGACACTGGTTTGATCGGAAATTACTCCTTCTTCAAGGGCAATCAACGCATTTAAGGTTTTGAAGGTCGAGCCGGGGGAGTACGCTGCTGATATTGCCCTGTTGGTCAACGGTTTTAAGGTATCGGTCAGTAATATCTGGTAGTTTTTGCTCCTTTCGCGTCCGACCAACAGGTTGGGATCGTAGGATGGCCCGCTGTAAAAACACAGGATTTCGCCGGTTTTGGGTTCAATGGCAACCACTGCCCCGCGCTTGTTCTGCATGAGTTGCTCGGCATATTTTTGCAGGTCACTGTCAATAGTCGAAACCAGGTTCTTACCAAGTACCGCTGCCGTATCGCTTTCTCCGTCATGGTATGATCCCTTTATCCGGTTATGTACATCTACCATGAAAAAATCAACCCCTTTTTTTCCTCGCAGTTCTTTTTCGTAAGCACGCTCAAGCCCGGTGACCCCGATGTAGTCGCCTTGCTCATAGTACGAATCCTTTTTTATGATATTGCGGTCAACCTCGCCAACATACCCGAGCATATGTGCGGCAATTTTTTGGGAATATTCGCGTAATGTGCGCGATTGGACAAAGAAGCCGGGGAATTTGAAGAGCTTCTCCTGGAGCACGGCATAAACTTCAGGGGACAACTGTTTGACAATCACAGATGGCTTGTAGCGCGAGTATTTCCGGGCCTTTTTCATTTCGCCTTTCAACTCGTCCTTCGGAATATTCAGTATCTGACACAACTGGGTTGTGTCGAACTCCGAAACTTCGCGAGGGATGACAAGCAGATCGTAGGCTGCTTTGTTATAAACCAGAAGCTTGCTGTTCCGGTCATAAATCAGTCCGCGGGCCGGATAGTTGATCACCCTGCGCAATACGTTTCTGGTTGCATATTGTTTGTACGAGCTGTCAAGCACCTGGAGCGTAAACAATTTCCCGATGAAGACAAGCACGATAAAAACGAAGATGGCGCCGATTATGTATTTTCGTTTGGCAAATTTGTCCACTTCAACTACTCCTTATAGATCAGGTACTGACTGAGAATGATTAAAACAATCGTGAAAATCGAGCTTAAAAAGCTTCGGAAAAACGTAAATAAAAATCCCTTAAATGTAAAAACTTCAATATAAAACAGGAACAGGTGATGGGCTACAACCAAAATAAGAATATACCTGAAAAACCAGGGGAGCCCCATTTGTTTCAGGCGGGGAGGTGAGTTTATTTCCAGTACATCGCGCGACGAAATCAGGTTGATGACATGAGGGCGCAAAAACGCCATGAAAGTTGTTGCCGATGCATGTAGGCCTGGTGTATTGCTGAAAACGTCGATGCAGAGCCCAAGCAAAAAGCCAAGGATCAACAATAAATATTTTGGAGTGTCAAACGGTAATAACAGGATGAACAACACGTACAGGTATGGATTGACAAAGCCGCTGAACTGGATGTGGTTCAGGATAAGCACCTGTAGCAAGATCAGAACGACCAGCATGAACACGTATTTCCAAATCTCCCTAATCATCTGTATTGTGTTTTTGCAGGTTAGTTATTTCATTGATGTGGTTGTCCTTTATAATTTCCACGTGAGTAAGGGTCATGAAGTTGGTCGACAATTCCACGTTAATGTCGTAGAAATTATCACCGCTTTCGTGGTTGAAACCTGTAATCTTTCCGATTGTGATTCCCTCCGGGAAAACAGATGAATAACCACTTGTGACAATCGTATCGCCTACTTCCATTTTGACGTGGAAAGGTATTTCATTTAGCTTGGCTCCCCGGTGATCGTACCCGTCCCATCCCAGTGAACCAAAGTAATTACTTTCTTTGATTTTTGCAGAAACACGCCAGCGCTTGTTCAGAATTGTTGGGCCGGTTGAATAATGATCGGATACATTGGTGATAATCCCGACAACACCGCCGGGCCCGATAATCCCCATGTCGGGTTCAATGCCGTCTTTCCTGCCTTTGTTCAGGGTAATGAAGTTTGACTGTTTGTTGACCGAGTTGTTAATCACCCGGGCAGGAATAAACTGATAGCGTGCAACAAGGCTGTCACTTTTCAGTGTGTCCCCGTTGAGTGGCAGTCCGGCCTCTTTGAATTGCTGAAGCTGGTTTCTTAGCCGGGCATTGTCTGTTGCCAGCTCTGAGTTGATTTGCTGCAAATGGAAAAAGCTGTAAACCGAGTTGAAGGTGTCGTAGATACCTGCAGTGACCCGGTTGCTCGAATTCAGAAATTGTACTTTTTGATAGTTATTGTACCTGACAACTAAAATCATGGAGATTGATTCAAGCGCCAGAAATAACAGGAAGAAATAATTTTTAGCCAGAAAGCGTAACAAACTTCTCATCTACAGGAAGGGTTTGTTTCCTTCCTGTTCAGGATTACCTGATCAGGAAGGAGAATTTGTCAACATTTTTCAGTGCGATTCCGGTTCCGCGAGCAACTGCTCTGAGTGGGTCTTCGGCCACATGGAACGGAATATTGATTTTTTCGGATAAACGCTTGTCTAAGCCGCGCAGTAATGCCCCGCCACCAGCCAGGTAAATCCCTTTGGTTACAATGTCCGAATACAATTCGGGGGGTGTTTGTTCCAGGGCGCTGAGGATGGCCGTTTCAATTTTAGAAATCGATTTCTCCAGACAGTGCGAAATTTCCTGGTACGAAACAGGTACCTCAATCGGGAGGGCAGTCATCTGGTTGGGGCCTTGAACGATGTAGTCGTTTGGCGGTTCTTCCAGTTGCGACAGCGCTGAACCAACATTGATTTTGATTTCTTCGGCTGTACGCTCACCAATTTTGATGTTGTGCTGGTGGCGCATGTATTCCATGATATCGGCAGTCAGGTCGTCGCCTGCAATACGGATGGATTTGTTCGTGACGATACCGCCAAGCGAGATTACCGCGATTTCGGTTGTCCCACCGCCAATGTCCACAATCATGTTCCCTTCCGGCGCTTCAACGTCCAGACCAATACCAATAGCAGCAGCCATTGGTTCGTATATCATGTAAACTTCCCGGCCACCGGCGTGCTCGGACGAGTCGCGAACAGCACGGATTTCAACTTCGGTTGAACCGGACGGGATACAAACCACCATTTTTAGTGCCGGCGAAAACAGCTTTGATTTGGGGTTGATCATCTTGATCATGCCCCTGATCATTTGTTCGGCGGCGTTGAAATCGGCGATCACACCATCGCGCAGCGGCCTGATTGTTTTCAGGTTCGAGTGGGTCTTGCCCTGCATTTGTCGGGCTTTCTCACCAATTGCCACCAGTTTCTCCGTTTTCAGGTCAATGGTTACGACCGAAGGTTCATCCAGCACAATTTTATCATTCTGAATGATGATTGTGTTTGCTGTACCAAGGTCAATTGCAATCTCCTGGGTTAAAAAAGAAAATAATCCCATTATACTTTTCTCCTGTTATTTCAAGGTCTTTTCAGACTTTTCCTGTTTTAGTGTTTAAAGTGACGGCGACCGGTAAAGAGCATGGCGATCCCAAATTCGTCGCAAGCGTCAATAACTTCTTCATCGCGGATACTTCCTCCCGGCTCAACAATAAACTTCACCCCAAATTCATTGGCTGCTTCAATGCTGTCGCGGAACGGGAAGAAGGCGTCCGAGATCAGGACTGCTTCTTCAATTTTGATCCCTTCTTTCATGTTGAAGCGCGGAATGGTTAATTGGCGAAGGCTGTCCAAACGGTTTGGTTGCCCCATGCCGGCGCCTGTTAACCAGAAAGAACCATCGCTGTTTTCGGTCACCAATGCAATGGCGTTACTTTTTAGGTGCTTACAGGCTGTAATACCAAACTTGGCCAGGTTTAATTTATTGTTGTCGAACTGAATTTTTGTGACGTTTTTAAAATCGCTGTCCATTCCTTCATCTTCATCCTGAACAAGCATACCACCACTGATTGAACGGTAAAGCTTTTCGCCGGTAGTTTCAGCCTTAACAGGAGTCACCAGCAACCGGAGGTTTTTCTTTTTGCCGAAAATTTCGAGCGCTTCCGAAGTGAAGGCCGGTGCAATAATAATTTCAACGAATTTCTTTCCAAACCACTCTGCCACTTCTGCGGTTACTGTGTCAGTAAAGCAGATGATTGACCCGAATGCGCTGATTGGATCACCAGCCCAAGCCAAATCAAGTGATTTCAGAATATTGTCGGTAACAGCCAAACCGCATGGGTTCAGGTGTTTGATTACCGAAACTGCCACTTTGTTTTCGATGTGCGTTACAGCGTGGTAAGCATCGCTGGCCGATTTCCAGGCTGCATCAGCATCAAGCAGGTTGTTGTACGAGAGTTCTTTTCCCTGCAGTACCTGTGCATTTGCCAGTGTGGTTTTCGAATCAGCATTGTCGAATTTGTAGAAGGTGGCCGATTGGTGCGGGTTCTCGCCATAGCGAAGCACTTGCCCGTCATTCAGGCTTACCCGGTTTTTATCGGTAATACCTGCATTGAAGTAGTTGAAGATAGCCGAATCGTAGTGCGATGAAGTGGCAAATGCTTTGCGGGCAAATGCTTTACGGTCATCCAGTGAGCTTTCGCCGTTTTTCTCTTCAAGCAGGGTAATAAATTCTTCGTATTGGTCGCGTGATGAAAGGATGATCACGTCGTTGAAGTTTTTGGCTGCGCCACGGATCAGGGCAATTCCGCCAATATCGATTTTTTCAATGATGTCTTCTTCTGATGCTCCCGAAGCTACCGTTTCTTCAAACGGATAAAGGTCAACGATGACCAGGTCGATTTCGGGAATTTCGTATTGCGCGATTTGCTGTTGGTCGCCTTCGTTGTCCCTGCGGTTCAAAATACCGCCAAAAACTTTAGGATGAAGCGTTTTTACCCTCCCTCCAAGGATCGATGGATAACCGGTAAGGTTTTCAACAGCTGTTACTTTTACTCCTAAACTTTCGATAAATGATTGTGTTCCTCCGGTAGAATAAATCTGAACACCAAGCTCGTCTAATTTTTTTACAATAACATCCAATCTGTCTTTATGGTAAACTGAGATCAGTGCAGATTTGATCTTTTTTAAATCCTTCATTTATAGTATTTTAAGATTGATGCACAAAGATAGTAAAAACGGTTGAATTTTTATTTAGCCTCAAGCCATTTCAATAATTTCTTCGAGGGAAAATAGGAAGAATTTTTGTGCTGTAAAAGCAATATGTAATCAATTCGGTATTTGCTGACTAATTTTTTACCGGACATCCAGTGACCGAAAATGTAGGGTAGGGGACACCTGAAAACTTTTGTTTTTTAGTAGGTTGAGATACGCTTTTTGTGTTCTGCCCAGATTTGTTTTGAGGCAATTTTGATCCGGTGTTAAATAAGCTGTGAACCTTTATGCGGCTGATCTGAATTGTATTAACTTTACGGTAAAATTTCGAACTATGCTTTTGTTGCGGTTAATTCTTGAAAGTTTTTCGTTCGCGGGGAATTCACTTCGCGCAAATAAATTGCGTACTTTCTTATCGCTTTTGGGAATTACCATCGGGATTTTTGCCATTATTTCTGTTTTTACGGTCATCGATTCACTTGAAAATTATATTCGTGAAAACCTCAATTCGCTTGGGACAAATATGGTCTACATTCAGAAATGGCCCTGGACCCCGCCCGAAGGCGAAACAGAATACCCCTGGTGGAAATACCTGAACCGGCCAATGCCGAAGATGGATGAGGCTGATGAAGTCATGAGACGGTCGGAGCTGACAGAAAATGCCGTTTTCCTGTTTGGTTTTAACAGCACGGTGCAGTTCGAAAATTCTTCGTCCGAAAATACCGAGATTATGGCCACCACGCACGACCTGATTTATACCTGGAACCTGAATATTGATCGTGGCCGCTACTTTACCGAGTCGGAAAGCCGATCAGGTGCAGCAATGGCTGTTGTGGGAAGCGAGTTGGTCGATCGGCTTTTTGAAGGCCGAGACCCGGTGGGCAAAGAAATAAAAGTTTCCGGGCACCGCTTGCTGGTGATTGGAACCTACAAAAAAATGGGAACCGACATGTTTGGTACAAGCATGGACAAGCGCGTACACATCCCGGTTACGTATGCTGCCAATATGGTTGAT
>JBNKTK010000033.1:0-31536 GCA_050298035.1 Mangrovibacterium sp.
TCACTGAGTCTTCACACGGAGTTTCACAGAGAAAACAAATGTTTCTTAAAGTTATTTTCTTTAACGAAACGACATTGATTGACGTTTTACAATCGACTATTTGTTTTTCATCCAGGCCTTCGGTGCTTCAGTATCCGATCCCGATAGTAATCGGAACCAGTATCAAGTATCCAGCAATCCAGCATCCAAGACCAATGACCAATAAACTAATGCCCAATGACCAACAACGCAATGACTCCGTTAATCATTACCTCATTATTAATAATTAATGATTTAAAAGATGCAGCCAAAGAGCAAACTTTTCTTTTTTGTATCTTTGGGCTCTCATCAAAAAGAAACTAAAAATAATCTTATTATGCAGACAATTGAAACTTATGATTTCAGTGGAAAGAAAGCGTTGATCCGTGTGGATTTTAACGTTCCATTGAATGAAAATTTCGAAATTACTGACGATACACGTATGCGTGCAGCAGTACCTACTATTAAAAAGGTAATTGAAGCAGGCGGTTCTCCTATTATCATGTCACACTTTGGCCGTCCGAAAAGCGGGCCGGAAGATAAATTCTCAATGAAACACCTTCACAAACATCTTGCTGACCTGTTGGGTGTTGAAGTGAAACTGGCTTCGGACTGTATCGGCGAAGAAGTGAAGGCAATAGCTGCTTCACTGAAACCGGGAGAAGTGTTGTTGCTTGAAAACCTGCGTTTCCACAAAGAAGAAGAAAAAGGTGACGAAGCTTTCGCCGGTCAGTTGGCTGAGTTGGGCGACTGCTGGATCAACGATGCTTTCGGTACAGCTCACCGTGCTCACGCGTCAACTGCTGTAATTGCCAAATTCTTCCCGAACGACAAAATGTTCGGTTATTTGGTTGACAGCGAAGTTGCCAGCCTGGATAAAGTGGTTGCCAGCCCGGTTCGTCCGATGACTGCAATCATGGGTGGCGCTAAAGTTTCAACAAAAATCACAATCATCGAAAACATGTTGAGCAAAGTGGACAACCTGATCATCGGTGGTGGTATGATTTTCACTTTCGTGAAAGCAATGGGCGGAAACATCGGCTCATCTCTTTGCGAAGATGATTACCTGGAACTGGCAAAAAGCATTATTGAAAAAGCAAAAGAAAAAGGTGTAAACCTGGTTATTGCTTCGGACTGTGTTGCTGCCGACAAATTTGCCAACGACGCCAACACTGAAATTTGCGCTGCAGGCGATATCAAAGAAGGCTGGATGGGTCTTGACGTAGGTCCTGAAACCATCGCGAAATTCAAAGAAGTAATTGGCAACTCAAAAACAGTTCTTTGGAACGGCCCTGCCGGTGTATTCGAAATGGAGGCATTTGCTGCCGGTACCAAAGCGATTGGCGACGCTGTTGTTGAAGCAACTGAAAAAGGCGCTTTCACACTTGTTGGTGGTGGCGACTCGGTTGCTGCTGTTAACAAATTCGGTATTGCCGATAAAGTTTCTTACATCTCCACTGCCGGTGGTGCTATGTTGGAAACTCTGGAAGGAAAAGTCCTTCCGGGTATTGCAGCTGTTCGCGGCTAAGAAATCCTTTTTATTACAAGTATACTGAAGTCCGGTGCTCGCGCCGGACTTTTTTGTTTTTAACCTGTATGAAAAATAAATATTCAACAATCCCCCCGATGTCCTTCAATAGTCATTAAGTTGTCATTTGATAGTCATTCTCCGTTCTTCAGGAACAATTAATGACGACAAAATGACAATAAATGACTGTAATTAAGTATGGAGAAACAAATTGGACAAGGAAACGGACAATCACCCTCAAGTTATCCAGTCATGATAATTGGCATCTAAAAAAGGGTATTCCCGGCAATGAATATTCCGGCAACTCTCCCTGCCATCCGACAATAATCCCCTATCTTGCAAAACAAAAAACCATGAACAAATCAGAGAAAGCTTTAGCTCTTTTCAAAAACTTCAATTGTAGTCAATCCGTTTTAACCGCATTTGGAGCAGAACTTGGATTAAGCGAAGGAATCTGTTTAAAACTGGCCAGCGGATTTGGCGGCGGGATGGCCTGCGGCGAAACATGCGGCGCTGTTACCGGCGCATACATGGTGCTTGGTATAAAATACGGGCACACCGTTAGTGACCCGGAAGCAAAAGCAGCTACAAAACAGAAAGTCCGGGATTTCAATCAACTTTTTAAAGAAAAACACGGGAGCTTGCTTTGCAAGGAACTTCTGGGTGTGGATATTTCAACACCTGAAGGAAGCGAGGAGGCCAATCAACGCGAGGTCTTTGACAGGCTCTGTCCAAAGTTTATCGAAACAGCCTGTAAAATCCTGTCAGAGCAAATCTAAACAAAAGAAAAAAGGCAGGATCCGAATGTCCTGCCTTTATATCATTTACACTAATAATCAGTATTAATAAACTTCACTGACCGGAATTACTGGTTTTCCCCGCATACTGTCTTCAGGCACCACACCAAGAAGTTTCTTGATTTTGTAGTTGATGTGAATTGTCAGCATGTACATCACCGGCGAAATTATCAAAGTCAGGAAGGTGGCAAAGGTCAACCCGAAAATAACGGTCCACGACATAGGCCCCCAGAATGCGACCGTTTCACCACCTACCGAAAAGTCGGGATTGAAGCTGGTAAACAAGGCAAAGAAGTCGAAGTTCAACCCGACGGCCAATGGTACCAAGCCAAGCACTGTCGTGATGGCGGTCAGCAATACCGGACGCAACCTGGTTCTTCCGGCCTGTACCAAACAAGCGATTTCGTCCTCAGTACGCAGGAAAGCTTTTTCTGACAGTCCCAACTCTTCACGCTTGCGCTGCCGCAGCAAATCAATGTAATCAACCAACACGATACCGTTGTTTACCACGATACCCGCCAACGAAATAATTCCAATACCGGTCATGATGATCACAAACTCCATGTGGAAGATGGCCAGTCCAAGGAATACACCAATGGTACTGAATAGCACAGTGGTCATGATGATCAACGGACGAATAAACGAGTTAAACTGGGTAACCAGGATCAACGTAATCAATGCAAGCGCTACCAGCAGGGCAAACATCAGGAAGCTACTACTTTCTTCCTGCTCTTGCTGCTCACCGGTAAACGAGATATCATAACCACGCGGCACATCGTAATCGGCAAGTACCTGACGGATGCGGGCATTGATCTCGTTGGCATTGTACCCTTCAATCACATTAGACGAAACAGTAACGACACGCCTGTTATTAATCCGGTTGATCTTGTCGTAAGTTGTTGAATATTCAAAACTGGCAACAGCCGCAATCGGAACTTTGTGCCCCTCAACCAGCAAACGTTGGTTCATCAGGGTCGAAACATCGTTCCTGTATTTTTCATCCAAACGGACATAAATTTCGTACTCATCTTCGCCCTCCTTATAATTACCTGCATCGTATCCATACAACGAGTTTCGCAATGCCAGCGCAATTTCCGAAGTCGACAACTGGTACAAACGGGCTTTCTCCCGGTCAATTTTCACGAGCATTTCCGGCTGGTTCACATCAATATCCATATTAAGGCCTTCAATTCCCGGGATTTTGTCTGCATCAATTTTGTTGATCACATCGTCAGTAATCTTCAGAAGTTGATCGAACTGATCACCCGAAATCTCGATATTGATTGGCGCACCAACAGGTGGCCCTTCTTCTTCTTTCTCGACATAAATTTTTGCGCCAACAAACCCATCAAGGTTTTCGGCCAGTTCTTTCATGATGTCGGACGTTTTGATCCCGTGGCGAAGTTTATATTCTTCAAACGAAATAGATGTCAACGATTTGTTGGGGCTGGACGAGTTTTCGAACAAACCGCCTTTTCCGGTTCCAACGTTGGTTGTAACCGACTTGACAATATCCATGTAAGGATCCAGCGTATTCTTAACAATTGTCTCAACCCGCCGCGATACTTCGTCGGTTTTATCGATGGCAGTCCCCAGCGGCAGTTCGGTTGTCACGTAAACTGTTTGCGGGTCGGTATCGGGGAAGAAAACCACTTTAGGCTGGCTCAACCCATAAAAGACCAATGATAACACCAGCAGCAGAATAGTACCAAAGAAATACACCAATGGCATTTTCCCGGAAAGAGCCTGTCTTAGTTGTTTTTGGTACATACCTTCCACCCAAACCAGAAATTTATTCTGGAACCAGCGCGCCATCTGACGAAGCGCCAGCAAATTCAGCAACATGATTATCGCAACAGTGACCAACACGTTAGCCAGCCAAAAAATTTGGAGCAAGTAGAAAGGCATAGAGATCGCAACAATGATCCCGACATTCTTCAAAACCCTGCGCCGATTGGCCTTCTTGTCAATATCATCGATCTTCATGAACGAAGAAATAAACGGGGGAGTAAGTACCAGGGCAACAAACAATGATGAGGCAAGAACAATGATCAGCGTTTCCGGCAAAATCTTCATGAATTCCCCCATAATCCCTTTCCAGAAAATCAAAGGGAAGAAGGCTGCCAAGGTTGTCAGCGTTGAAGAAATAATCGGGAAAGCAATCTCGCTAACCCCCCGCTTGGTTGCAGTAAGCCGTGAATACCCCTGTGAATGCAGGCGATAAACGTTCTCGACCACAACAATCGAGTTGTCGACCAACATCCCCAAGGCCAGAATCAAACTAAACAACACCATGTTATTCAACGATATGCCCATTTGTTGTAAAATCACAAACGACAGGAACATGGACATTGGGATTGACAAACCTGAAAACAAGGCATTGCGGAACCCGAGGAACAGGAACAGCACGAACACCACGAGCAACATCCCCAGGATGATACTGTTTTCAAGGTTGTTAATTTGATTCCGGATATAAAATGAATTATCGTCTGTAATCCGTACATCAAGGTTCTTGGGCAGGAAACCACTCTCCTGCTGCTCATTGATCAAATTCCGGATTTTATCCGTGGCAGCAAGAATGTTTTCACCGCTCTTTTTTGTAATTGAAAGAGTCACAACCGGCTTTTCGTCCAACCGCGAAATTGTTGATCTTTCCTTATAACCATCTACCACCTCGGCCACATCCCGAATGTAAACCGGTTTACCGTTATTTACTTTGATGATGGTATTGCTGATCTGGTCCATGTTAGTATAATCAGCCTGCGTACGGATTACCCGGCGAATTTCGTCAGAGGTAAATTCCCCGGCCCCCATCGTGAGGTTCTCCATCTGGATGGCCATCGCAATATCCTGAAATGCCAGGCCACTTGCATCAAGCTTATACGGATCAACGTTGACCTGGATTTCACGCTCATCGATCCCTCTTATCTTCGCTTCCGAAACCTCATTCAACCCCTCAAACTCATCCTGCAGGGTTTCGGCAAATCTCTTCAACTCGCGCATACTAAAGTCTCCCGACAGGTTGACATTCATAATCGGGAACTCCGAAAAGTCCAGGTCCATCACCAACGGATCTGAATCTAAATCCTCCGGCAATTCGGTTTTCGATTTGTCCACCCGGTCTTTTGTATCCTGAAGGGCCGTTTTTATCGGGACATCCGTGTTGAACTCAACAACAACGATACTGACATCCTGGTACGAAGCAGAAGAGACCTTCTTCACCCCCTGCATTCCTTTCAGTTCATTTTCAATCGGACGGGTAATAAAGTTTTCAATATCAACCGGCGAGTTCCCGGGATAAATTGTCTGAACGAAAATATACGGGACCACTATCTCGGGGAACAATTCCCTCGGCATTGAATCATAGGAAAACAAGCCGAAAAAAACCAACAAGCCCGACAGAATATAAACAGTTGTTTTATTCTTGATTGCCATGTAAGTTGGCTTGAATTTCCGGTGTATGTTTTGTGTATTATCTTGTTTTATTTCTTTGTCCATGACGATTTGTTTTCTTTCTCGAACCTTTAAATTTTAGCTGATCAAAGTTTGATGGCAGAACCGTCGATCACCTGGTCGAAACCTTCGGAAATAATCTTGTCCCCGGGCTTCAACCCTTCGGTAATTTCGGTCAGGTTATTATCGGTAACACCGGTTTTCACATAAACCTTCTTCGCACGTTCCACACTGTCGGCTTTCTCAACAATGTAGGCATACTGTCCACGGAAATCGTGTTTAATAACCAATGACGGGACCACGATGGCCGACTCGGCCACATAATCACGGATTCTCAGAATTGCCACCATATTAGGTTTGATCATACCGTCCGGGTTGTTCAAATCAACACGGATACGGAAAGTGCGGTTGTTCGGATCGATGTAATTCCCGATCTGGCTGATCGGCGCAGTTACCTTCTTCGACAATGAAGGAAAATCGACAACAACCGGATCTTTCTTTTCAACTTTGGTCAGATAAGATTCAGCGACATCGCCATATATTTTAATTTTACCGATATTGATGACTTTGGCAAACGGGATTTGCGGGCTGGCAATTTCGCCCTGCTTTTGGAAGATCACATCCACAACACCATCAACAGGAGCTTTAATTACAGCCATTTCTTTTTGGGCCTGCAAACTTTCCAAACGGCGTTCCAATGATTCTTTGTTTGATTTGGCCTGTAAGAACTGGAGCTCGGAACCGATTTTCTGGTCCCAAAGATTTTTTTGTCTTTCGAAGGTCGTTTCTGCCAAATCGAGACTGATCTTCACTTCCGCAATACTTTGATCAAGCATGTCAGTATTCAGGTTAGCCAAAACAGTTCCTTTTGCGACCTGTTGGCCTTCTGTTACCAATATACCGATAATTTTACCCGTCCCTTCAGGACTGACATTCAATTCCTTATCAGCCTCAACGTTTCCGGTAACCTCAACAAAATGTTCGAACAGTTGAGGTTCGATTTGTGTGGCGCCAACATTCACGTATTCAATACCACGGTTTGCGTCAAGTTCATCTTCCAGGTTATTGATCTTTTCCTGGAGCATTTGAAGTTCCTGTTTGTACTGACTTAATTGTTTCCGCTTGGCTTCGGGGCTGTTGTCAGGAGTGCCGGAGCATGAAGCCAGCACCACAGTTAAAACCAAAATAATGAGTTGGTTTAGCTTTTTCATTTGAGTAAAAAAATAAGTTTTCATGTTTTCCTATTTTCCGGTTGCTTTATCAAGATTTATTTTCGAGGTCAACAACTGCATCACAGAAGCAACCCATGCACCTTGCGATTGGATGTACTGGCTTTCGGTTTGGGAAAGCTCGACACTACTCACAAGTCCGTTATTGTATTTCACCATTGTTTTGTCATAAATCCGTTTTGCCAGCTTTTTGTTGTCCTCATCGTTGCGAAGCTGATCAATTGAGTTTTCAATGTCAGCAACTGCTGTCAGGTAATCTTTTTGCAGGCTCTGAATGGCCAGCTGCTGGTCGTTCACTGATTTTTCGTATTCGAAGCGGGCTTGTTTCACTTTGGCCTTTTTTTCTCCAGAAGAAAAAATCGGCACCGAAATATTCACACCCCACATGGATGACTTAAACCATGGCACACTACTTTTAAACAAGTTCCAGCTATTGCCGTAAGATGTTTTACTCCAGTTATAAAAGGCATCAACCTGTGGCAAATACATTGATTTTTGCAGAAGCAACAGTTTTTGGTTGGCCTGCCTTTGTGTATCCAACAAACGGTAATCAATGTGCGAGGTATAGTCAAAACCTGGTGTAACTTCCTTTTCTTCAACCACCGGGCTGACAAAATCATTCAGTTTGTCGGTCAGTTCAATTGTTGATTCCATCTCAACGCCCATCGTGTATTTCAAAACCATTTTGGCCACCCGTATTTCCCGTTCGGCCTTAATGATTTCATTTTGTGCCCGCTGAACCAACAAACGCATTTGGTCAACATCCTGTTCTTCAACAAAACCATTTTCGTACAATGCCTTGGTATCACTTTCCAGTTTTTCAGTGTTGGCAAGGTTATCCTTCATCACAGCAAGGTTTTCTTCTGCAATCAGGGTCATGTAATAAGCCTGGGCTACACCATACTTTATTTCAATCTCTGTTTTCTCCTTTGCCTGTGTTGAAAGTTGAAGATAGATTTTTGCCGAGCCTACCCCAACGATGTACGAGCCATCAAAAACCTTCTGATTAACAGTAAATCCGTAATCCGAATTATAATCCTGACCGAATTTGGCTTCAATGTATTCTCCTTTGTTCCCTCCAAAAAACTCAGCCGGAATTAGTTGTACCGGAAGATTCAGGAAATTCGTATAATTGGCGGTTCCGGATATTTGGGGTAGCCCGGTAGCAATGGTTTCCCACACCTTTTTTCGGGCAGCTTCCACATCGAGCCCGCTGTTGCGCACCACGTAAGAATTCTTTAAAGCATAGTCCTGTGCTTCTGCCAAAGAAAACTTTTGTGCATCCTGGGCCCCGGCAGTTCCTGCCATAAACAGGAACAAGAGCAAGGTTACTAGTTGTTTGAACTTAGTTTTCATTCTGAACATTGTTTAATTGTTGTTTATAGTATTCCAATCCGTTTTCTGTGCAAATTCCATGAAAATGATAATCAATTACTTTGTCGAACAATTCAATCCGATGTGTTTCCTCCTCAGAAAATATCCCGTGATCTGGGTTAAAAACCAGTAGGAAACGTCCGACTGCCAATCTCGACAAGAAATCAACATCAATGTCCTCCCGAAATAACCCTTCTTTAACCCCTTGTTCCATGACCGAGAAATTATCTTCGTAAACCTTTTCTCTTTTAAAATCAACAATCTTCCGGTAAATCTGCGGGTACGACTTTCGAAGATCAAATTCCAGGTTATTCTGTAGCAGCTTAAAAATTTTCAACATGCGCTCCCTTATCTTCAAAACCCGGTCAATTGCATTCAGCCCGGGCTCTTCAACAACCCGGAAACACTTATTATTCAGAAAATAAATCTCAACAAACTGCCAAACTAAATCTTCCTTATCCTTGAAATACTGGTAAAGTGTTTTTTTTGAGATACCGATTTCATTTGCAATATCATCCATTGTAACACTCCGGATACCGTAGCGAAAAAACAGATTCGCAATCTGCTCAAGTATATTTTCCTTTCTTTCTTCCATCGTGCCGCAAATATACTTTATAATTTTACTTTGGAAACTTTTTCGGTATTAAAAGTTTCCAAAGTTTACATCAACTTAAACTTTCCTTGCCCACCAGAGTTTGAACGCACAAAACTATTCCATCATTTAAGATTCTAGCTGGCTGAATCGGCGAATGACGAAATAAATCGAGGAATGAAGAATTACTGTCTTATAAAAGATTTTAGGAAATGGCCCCAAGCAAAGTTTCTGCGATTAACAGGTCAATAGGATGAGTAACTTTGATATTTTCCGGGTTCCCGTCAACAAGGTGAATTTCTACCCCAAAAGCCTCACAAACAGAAGCATCGTCGGTAAACAAATCACTTTCAGGCTGGCAGTATGCTTGCTTTATCAGTTTATTTTGAAATGTTTGAGGGGTTTGGACCAACCGGAACCGGCTTCTGTCCACATGTTTACTGACACTGCCATCCAATTGCCTCAGCGACTCCAGCACCGGCATAACAGGAAGCGCATTTCCTGTCACAGCAGCCATATTTTCACATCGCTTTATTGTCTGCTCAGAAACCAGTGGCCTGACCCCGTCATGAATAAAAACAAGTCCATCATCCGGAATTTGATCCAAGCCGTTTTTCACAGACTGAAACCTGCTGTTACCTCCGGCAACCAATTCATGACGAATTGAGAAATCATGTTGCCTGCATAATTGCTGCCATCTCTCAAACTGGTCAGACGGTAAAACCACGATAACGTACACAGACGAATCATACGAGACAAACCTTTCGATTGTCCTCATCAATATTGGCTTTCCACTCAATTCAAGAAATTGTTTGGGAACCTCAGCCCCCATCCGAAGCCCGGCACCACCGGCGACTATTAAAGCAAACTTTTTCATTGTACCAAACGTTCCAACAAAAATAACATTCCATTTTTACCCTTTTATCGATCCTATCAAATAACTATCTTGAACCACTGATAAAAATTTAATATCCATGAAAACATTACTCGACTTTTTAACCGATTTGCGCACAAACAACAACAAAGAATGGTTCGATGCCAATCGTAACCGTTATGAAGAAGGCAAGGGACAAATGCTTTTTTTCACGGAGATCATGATCCAGGAAATCCGAAAGTTTGATAACGAAATTCCGCCAATCGGCCCCAAAGATTGTTTGTTCCGTATTTTTAGGGATGTCAGGTTCTCGAATGACAAGCGACCATATAAAACACAAATGGGCAGCTTTATTGCCAACGGAGGCCGAAAAAGTATGCACGCCGGGTATTACATCCATATCGAACCCGGTAACTCATTTCTTGGCGGAGGAATCTGGTGTCCCCCGGCCGAACCGTTGCGGGCTATCAGGCAAGAAATTTACGATAATCCCGAAGGATTGAAAGAAGTCATTAATGATCCGGATTTCAATAAATACTATAAAACTATTGAGGGAGAGAAACTAAAAACTACCCCAAAAGGTTTTGATAAAGATTTTGAAGATATCGACCTGTTACGTTACAAATCGTATGCATTTGGCACCCCGGTCAGCGACAACCAAATTTTAGATGAAAATTTCGTTGAATATGCCGTTGATGCCTTCCGGGAATTGCAAAAAGTGAACAATTTTTTGAATTCTGCCCTTGAAAAGTGGCTGTAAATGCAAATCAAAATTTCAGTTCGCCACGAAAAAACGATAGTTCATGTGCCAAAAATGACGTTTCGTAAAAAAAAAAGGGGGGTTCATGCATTTGTCGTTTTTTTGGGGTTACAAATTCATTTCTCACTGAATTAAGTAATAGGTTAGTTTCTTCCCAATCAACCCATTTCCAAAAAAGAAACCGGAAAGATGTTCTGGTTTCTTTTTTATTTTTTAGTATTTCAACCTCTACTTCTCAAGTCAGCCATTAAGCACCCCCAAACCTACCTTCTGCACAAAACATGTTTACCGGCTATTGCCCCAGAATATTTTTTTCGGAATAGAAACATTACATTTGGAGCCTAAACTTTATCGACTTTGAATAGAAACTCTTTTCATAAGTCCCCAAAAATGATTGAACACCTACAGCAAGGTTCTTCAGATGCATTTCAGGCTTTATTCGATCATTACGGCAAAAAAATTTACACTTTCTCGATGGGATATCTAAGCGACCCGTTTGAGGCAGAAGAGATTGTTCAGGAGGTATTTATAAAAATCTGGAGTATCCGGAAAGAGCTTTCTACCAGCAAGTCCTTTGATTCCTTTATTTTTACCATTGCCAAGAATGCCATCCTCAACACCATTCGAAAAACAAAATATCAACAAGCTTATCTGGCCTGGGCACAATTGAATCCACAAAAAAACATTTTACTGGAAGAAGAAATCGATTTTCACGAACTTGAAAGAAATTATCGCCGCTCAGTAGAAAGGTTAAGCCCCAGACGAAAAGAGATTTTCTTACTAAGCAGAGAAAACAATTTGAGCAATGCTGAAATTGCCACCCACCTCGGGATCTCAGTCAAGACTGTTGAAAACCAAATGACTTCGGCTTTAGCAGAAATAAAAAAACACCTAAAATCCAACGGATTTTCCGGATTATTCTTTTTTGAATTATTTCTATAAGAAAAAACCAGGTTCCCAATAGGGGTTGTCACCAACTTATGTGTATACCTGTATGAATTGCAAAAAATCATATGGGATCAAATCACAATATAAACCTGAAAGGGTACCTCGAAAAGCTGTCAGAAGGGAAGCTGAATGACTCCAAGAAAGACCAGTTACAATCTCATATCAGTACTACATTCAAAAATAAGGAAGTAGATGAGATGATGGCAAAACACTGGGAAGCTACCAAAAACTCACCGATTGCATCAACTGACCTGTACTTCAGGCAACTTCGCGAAAGTACCTGGTCACGCATATTATTAAACCGTCAAAATGGAAGAGGCCAGGCAGGATGGAAAACAGCATTGACTAAAGTCGCAGCTGTATTGTTCATTCCACTTTTTATTGGCTCTGCTATCCTTTTTTACCAATTGTATCAGCAAACAAACTATAGCGATAACCTGGCAATGCAAAAAGTATTTGCCAGCCCGGGCTCAAGGGTCCATTTCACTTTGCCTGATAAAAGTGAGGTCTGGCTAAACTCGGGCAGTTCACTCGAATATCCCATCAATTTAAGTTCGTTGCGTGAGCGCAAAGTAAAACTTACAGGACAGGGCTATTTTAATGTCTCACACGACAAGTCCCATCCTTTTTTTGTTGAAACCGGCGAATTAAACATCAAAGTGCTGGGAACCTCTTTTGACGTTTCGAGTTATTCAAACGATCCGCAAATGAGTTCGACCCTCGAACAGGGATCAATCGCCTTGCTCAATCCGCAAGGAAATGAGGTGGCAAGACTACTTCCCGGACAAAAAGCCATGTTGGATAAAACAACCCGGGAATTACGAATTGAGAACGTTGACACACAATTGACAACCTCGTGGAAAGATGGACGTTTGGTTTTTAAAAACACTCCGTTAACAGAGGTCACCCGCCAATTGGAGCGCTGGTTCAATTGTCACATTACGGTTGCTCCCCATCTTTTGAATTCTGACATCCTTTATACGGCAACCATTCAGGACGAAACGCTAGGTGAAGTATTGAAAATGATTGAAATATCAACATCAGCAAAAACTAAAATCAATAACAGAGAGGTAAGAATATGGAATGAAAACTAATAAAAAAGGACAGTGTTCGCACCACTGCCCTTTTGTGAATTAATCATATCAAATAATTAACTCGTTGAAAAATCAAACTTATGAAAAAAAATTGGTTCTTACTGGACTACAGGTATTTATTTGCCTGTATCCGAAAAATTTTAACGATTATGAGACTAACTATCTTATTTATTGCACTGGCTAGTTTCCAAACATTCGCAGTTAAGAGTGTCGCCCAAACACAAAAACTGGAATTAAAAGTCACAAACTCTACAATTGCACAAGTACTGGATCAGATTGAGGATGAAAGCAATTACTTATTCTTCTACAACAACAAGATCATTTCGCTCGACAAAACTGTCTCCCTCAATCTAAAAGATAAAACGATCAATGAGGTACTGGATATATTGTTTGAAGGGACAAATATAAATTATACGATCAACAACCGGCAGATCATCCTGTCGGGCTCCGAGTCCTTCAATTTCTCACAACAGCAAAAACAAGTTTCCGGGAAAGTCACTGATAATTCCGGGCAACCATTGCCAGGAGTAACTGTCCTGGTCAAGGGCACCACAAACGGAACCATTACTGATTCTGAAGGTAGTTATACCCTTCCAAATGTTCCGGCAGATGCAACACTTGTATTTTCATTTGTTGGAATGAAGGAACAGGAAGTGCTGGTGGGAAATCAAACGTCAATCAGTGTTGCTCTATCAGAAGAGACTATTGGTCTGGAAGAAGTGGTTGCTGTTGGGTATGGTGTTCAAAAGAAGGAGGCAATAACCGGATCAATTACATCGGTAAAAGGTGAAAAGCTACTAAAAAGCCAACAACCAAACTTATCGAACTCATTTGCCGGTAGAATGTCTGGTGTAATTGCGACCACAGCTTCAGGAGAGCCAGGAGCAGATGCTTCAAGAATATTAATTCGCGGACAAAGTACAATTAAAACAGATAATAGCAACCCTTTGATTGTAATTGACGGGGTAGCCAATCGTTTGGGAGGCTTAGAAAGGCTTGACCCCAATGATATTGAAAGTATATCAGTACTAAAAGACGCTTCGGCCGCAATTTATGGGGCACAGGCTGCAAACGGTGTAATCCTGATTACGACCAAACGTGGGCTTACTGGAAAACCTGTTTTCAGTTTTACTCACAACCAGGGTTTTGCACAACCAACCCGGGTACCTGATATGGCTGATGCTGCTACTTATGCCCAGATTTTCAATGAAGTTGAATATTACAAGAATCCGGATGGTGGATTGAATCAGATTTATACGGATGCAGAAATTCAAAAATATCGCGATGGCTCTGATCCTGTTAATTATCCAAACACAAACTGGACTGATGCCGTTTTAAAAAGCATTTCGCTTCAAGACCATCAAAACCTATCTGTGCGGGGAGGAAATGAAAGTGTCTCCTATTTTGTATCATTGGGAAGAAAGCACCAGGATGGAATCTACAAAAAAGGTGTACTAAAATATGATCAGATCAATTTGAGATCAAATATCGACATTCAGGTTAATGAATATTTGAAACTTGGTGCAGATATCTCGTACCGTAAAGAAGACCGGATATTCCCGATGAACAATGCGGGCGCAATTTTCAGGGCTACTTATCGTACTTTCCCCATGCTACCCATTGAGTTCACTGATAATGAAGGAAATGTTTACCCATCAGCAGGTGCGGAGTATGGTCATAACCCAACAATTATTGTAACTGATATACCCGGTACTGACGAACAAAAACACTCCTACATCAATACCCGTTTGAATTTTGAGTATAAACTTCCATTTGCAACCGATTTTACAGTTAAAGGTTTTTGGGCTGAAGACCGTTCATTTAAACCAAGAGTAAGATTTGCAAAGAATTGGATCGTTTATGATGCTTATGATCCTGGAACAGGAACCTATCCTGAAGTAAAAGGTGGCCCTGTTACACCGGAATTGACACAAAATGCAGAAAATGAATACCTGCAAACGTATAACATCAGTTTAAATTATCTTAAATCACTGGGTAATAACCATATCAGTGCGTTTGTTGCTTTTGAACAAAATGAACAAAGTAAAGACTGGTTTGAAGCTTTCAGAAGAGGCTATCTGTCTGATCAGATTCCGGTTCTGGATATGGGTGGAGCCGCTCCTGAAGAAAGCAGCAACTCGGGAAACAAGGAAAGATTTACCCGCAGAAACTACCTGGGCCGTGTATCTTATGATCGTGCTCACAGGTATTTTGTTGAAGCCCAATTCCGGTATGATGGCTCTTCTCGCTTTCCGGACGGAAACCGTTACGGATTTTTCCCAAGTGCATCAGTTGGATGGAGAGTTTCTGAAGAAGCCTGGTTTAACAGCGAAAAAATCAGCAATTTAAAACTGCGAACTTCTTACGGATTGTTGGGGAATGACCGTGTTGCCCCGTTTCAATATCTGAATTCCTATTCTTTGAGGCAGGCAGCATATGTATTGAATGGACAACCGGTTTCAACCTTTATCATTTCACAATTGGCCAACCCGTTTATCACTTGGGAGAATGCCAAAAAATTCGATATTGGTGTTGAGATGAACTTCCTGGATTATTTTAACATGGAACTGGATTACTTCCATGAAAATCGCACCGACCTACTTATCCCAAGGTCTGGTTCTGTGCCTTTGGTATCCGGGATCGTAAATGAATATGGCGAAGACAACATTATTCCTGATGAGAATATTGGAGAAGTGAGCAATCAGGGAATTGAAGTTCAACTTGGATTCAAAAAGGTTATTAATGACTTCATGATCTTTGCCGATGGGAACTTTACATTCAACAAAAGTAATGTCATCAATATCGATGATCCGGAGGGAATTCCCGAATGGCAAAAACAGGAAGGCAAGCCACTTGGTTCTCAATTGCTTTATAATGTAATTGGCGTTTTCAGAAATGAAGATGAGATTGCAGCCTACCCGTCATTACCAGGAGCTCAACCAGGTGATTTGATTTATGAAGATGTGAATGATGACAAAGAAATTAATGCATTGGACCGTGTACGCGAATCGCTAAGTAATGTACCGCAAATTGTTTACGGTCTGAATGCCGGTTTTACTTACAAAAGCATTGATTTCTCCATGTTGCTGCAAGGTCAGGCCCGTTCGGTTCAATATGTTTTACCTGAATCTGGAACCATTGGAAATTACTTCTCTTCATGGGCCGATAACAGATGGAGTCCGAACAATACAGAAGGGACTTACCCAAGAGTTGATGTGCGTACATCATCCAGCGTTAACGGAGGATTGTACAAGAACAATTTCTGGCTGTATAATACTTCCTTCTTAAGGATCAAAAATGTTGAGTTTGGCTATACCCTGCCGAGTTCAATCACTTCGAAATTACGTTTGCAACAGGCTCGGATCTATGTCAATGGATATAACCTGGTGACATTCAGTAAAGTGAAAGACTTTGATCCGGAAGGAACAAGTGAAAGTGCTCAGTTCTATCCCCAACAGAGAACATTTAATGTTGGTATTAATGTTAAATTCTAATCGTGTTTTGGAATTACTTGATCAATTTGAATATTTTAAAAATACAGACAATGAAAAATATAGTTAACATTTTAATATTAATATCAGTACTGCTGACTTCCTGTGACAAGGATTTTCTGGAAGTTGATAGTCCCGATTTAACTGACCAGGCGGTGTTTTCTGACCCAGCCTTGCTGGAGGCATTTATCATTAACCAATATACCGGTATTCGAATGGCTGATAAAGAGCCAAGTATCAAAGGTTGGAACGATAGCCCCTTTGGTCTGTCAAGGGGATACCACTGGGCCATGTGGGCTTCAAATACCGATGAAGCTGTTTACAGCAACGACGACCAGACTTATTTGGTACAAAAAGGACAATTGAGCCCTGGTAACTTTGGATGGACCAGTACTACCTGGGGACGTAGCTATCGTGCAATCAGGGAAATTAACCTGGCACTTTCAAAAATTGTTGAAGCTCCCATTGATCAGGAACTGATAGACCTTTACAATGCAGAACTTCGGTTTTTACGTGCATACCGTTATTTCAACCTACTGAAGGGATTTGGCAAGGTTCCATTGGTCGGAGATCGCGTGACGACACTTGAAGATGACTTCTCGGATTTATACCAAAAAGCAGAAATCAGCGATGTAGTTAATTACATTAAAACTGAGCTGGATGTCGCAGTAGCGAAATTGCCATCTACCTATGGGAGCGATTGGCAAGAAGGACGAGCAACAAAAGGTGCCGCAATGGCCCTCAAATCAAGATTGTTGCTTTATGCAGCGAGCCCGCTTTATAATGCAGGAAGCTGGCAGGATGCGGCTGATGCAGCCAAAGCCGTCATGAACCTGGGCATTTATGGTTTGGTTGATGATTTGGATAGCGATCCTACTGAAAACTACAAGAAGTTTTTCAGGACAAACAGTACGAAGGAGGATATATTTACCCGCCAATTCAATGTTTCAACTCACGCTATTCCAATTGAGCGGATGAATGCTCCAAACGGATTTGGTGGATGGGGCGGAAACTGCCCGATGCAAAATTTGGTGGACGATTTTGAGACGGCTGATGGTTATTCTATTGATGATGCCGCCTCGGGTTATGATCCTCAAAATCCTTATGAGAACCGAGATCCCCGTTTTTACGCAACAATCCTGTACAACGGCGCTCCTTTTAGAGGCCGTGAGATTGAAACTTTCTTGCCAGGCGGAAAAGACAGCCCCGACGGGAATGAACCCTGGAACACTTCGCCAACCGGGTATTACATGCGGAAATTTCTGGACGAAGAAGTTGATTTAAATGATTGGCCAAGCATGGGACATTCACCATGGAGATATTTCAGATATGCTGAGATTTTGCTGAACTATGCTGAAGCCCAAAATGAAGCAGCCGGACCAGACAATTCAGTTTATGATGCGATCAATCAAATTCGTTCCCGTGCCGGAATGCCAGATCTGCCTACGGGTTTATCTAAAGACGGAATGCGTGAACGAATAAGGCATGAAAGACGAATTGAACTGCTCTATGAAGAGCACCGCTATTTCGATGTACGTCGATGGAAAGTTGCAATGGAAACGGAAAACGAGCCCGCAAGAGGGATTTCCATAACAAAAAATGCGAATGGCACTCTTGTTTTTGAACCCAAAACGGCCCTTAGTGGAAGAACCTTCAAAGAACAACATTATTGGTTCCCAATTCCACAAGATGAAATTGATGCCGCTAACGGACAATTAGAACAGAACCCAGGATACTAACCGTATTCGGTAAGGTTCTCTGAAAAACCTATTTAAGACGTCATTGCGGGGAGGAACAACGAAGCAATCTTCTGATCATCAGGAAAAAGATTGCTTCGATCTGCTCGCAATGACGTTATTATTAAACATCCTCTCAACCTTTGTTTTTCAAGGTCCAGCAACAATCAACCTAAACCAACAAAAAACCAACCATGAGCAGCAAAGTAACCTGGTTATTCATCTTTCTTTTTATTGCCTGTTCAACCGAAAAAAAAGAAAATGAAAAGAACCTCCCTTTTGAAAGGGAACAGGTCATCTCCGATCACTGGAGTTTCCACCGGAACGACACCTTGGGTGCACAAAACCCTGACTTTGATGATTCCTCCTGGCGCACAGTCAACCTGCCACACGATTGGGCTATCGAAAGTCCATTTTCGGCAGATAATGCCAGCGCTACCGGCTACCTTCCTGGAGGAATTGGCTGGTACCGAAAAAATTTAACGATACCCGATTATCAGAAAGAAAGAAAATACAGCCTGCTGTTCGACGGGGCCTATCAAAATGCTGAAGTCTGGATCAACGGGCACTACCTGGGGAAGCGGCCTTACGGATACAGCAGTTTTTATTACGACATTTCTGAATTCTTAAATGGTGGTGATAACAATATTATCGCCGTAAAACTGGATCACAGCATTGTTTCTGACTCTCGCTGGTACACCGGCAATGGCATTTACCGTAACGTCTGGCTTCAAACCACAACCAAAACCCATGTTGATACCTGGGGAACATTTATTACAGCACCAAAAGTCACCAACGATTCTGCACAGGTCACTGTTCAGCTTTCAATTCGGAATCAAGACGATAAACCCCACACTGTTGAAATAAACAACATCATTTTTAATGGTGAAGAAGTTGAATGTGCAAAGGGGAAAATGGCAGTACAGCTCCAGGCTAAAACTGACAGCTTGTTCTATTTCACACATGAAATCATCAACCCAAACCTATGGTCGCCCGAATCTCCCCGGATGTACTCATCAGAGATCACCATCCATGCTGAGGATGGAACGATACTGGATAAATACAATACTCCTTTTGGCATCCGTACGATTGAGTTTACGCCTGACAGTGGCTTTTTCTGCAATGGCAAATCCTACAAGCTCAAAGGCGTTTGCATGCACCACGATTACGGAGCTCTGGGCACAGCCCGTACCCCGGAAGCCATTTACCCGGTACTCAAAAAACTTAAAGCAGTAGGTTGCAATGCCATTCGCACCAGCCACAATCCGGAAGATCCCCAATACCTGAACATGCTCGATACCATGGGCTTTTTTGTGATGGAAGAGGCATTTGATGAATTTAAACGTGGAAAAAAGAAATGGATTAAAGGGCGAAATGTAGGTCAACGCCTGGGAATCAAAGCCTATCCGGAATATTATGACAGGCATGGATACAGCGACTTTTATGAGGAGTGGGCTCAACGAGATATTCAGGATATGGTACGACGCGACCGGAACCATCCAGCCATTATCATGTGGAGCGTGGGCAACGAAACGGATTACCCGAACGATCCCTACCAGGATCCAAATATCCAATCAACTTTTGACCCGACACTCCCAAAAGCTGACGAGATCGCTGATTTAGTCCGTGATTTGGCCGGATGGATCAAAGAAATAGACACAACCCGGTTTGTTACTCAGGCTTTGGCAAATACTCCGGTAACCAATGTGGTTGGCGTACCCGAATTGCTGGATGTTGTTGGTTACAATTACCAGGAAAAATACTATAAACAAGATCATGAGAAATATCCTGACCGGGTGATTTACGGCAGCGAAAACGATGACAACCCTAATGCGTGGAAGGCTGTCCGCGACAATGGATTCATTGCCGGGCAATTTTTGTGGACAGGAATAGACTATCACGGAGAGGCTGGCATGTTTCCAAGCCATTCGTTTGCCGGTGGGTTGATTGACTATTGCGGATTTGAAAAGCCTGCCTACTATTTCCGCAAAAGCCTGTGGACCAATGAACCGATGGCAAAACTGGCCGTTAACCAAAAGTCGAAATGGGGACAAAAGATGCACTGGAACTGGACATCGGGGGAACAATTAAAAGTAACGTGCTTTACCAATTGCGACGAAGCCGAATTATTCCTGAACGGAAAATCACAGGGACGGAAAAAGCTGGATGAAAAGTCCCTGACCATTAACTGGGATGTTCAATATTCACCCGGAACGTTAGCCGTACAAGCTTTTAAAAACGGGGAAATGAAAGCTTCTGATGAACTGGTCTCTGCGGGCACTCCGGCAGGCCTGGTATTAAAACCAACGATCGTCCACTCACAGCTATTCAGCGACAACATCATCCAGGTTGAAGTGGATATGGTCGATCATGCCCAGGTGCTGGTTCCAACAGCCAATTCATTGGTTGAATTTACACTGAAAGGTGACGGAGAGATTATAGGGGTGTGTAATTCCGATTACGAATCACTTGAACCTTATCAGGCTAATTCAAGGTTACTTTACGACGGCCGTTGCCTGGTCATCATTAAAGCCAATCGACTTGATGGGCTGGTACTCACGGCAAAATCGACAGAACTGAATCAGGTGTACACCTGGCAAGCCGGACTTTAATTATTAATTTTGACCTAACAAAAATGGAAATAATGAAAACAATGATCCTTCTCCTTTGCTGCTCTTTTTTGCTTAGCAGTTGCAACGCAAATTCAGATGAACCGGAGGAACCTATTGAAAACAACCCACCTGTACTTACAATCCATACGCTAACCGAATTTCAAACCATTCATGGCTTTGGTGCTTCCGATGCCTGGTCGTGCCAGTTTGTTGGAAAGAATTGGCCGGATGCAAAAAAGAACAAAATGGCTGACCTTCTTTTTAGCACTGAGAAAGATGGAAACGGAAATCCCAAAGGGATCGGGCTTTCCATCTGGCGTTTCAACATCGGGGGTGGCAGTTCTGAACAAGGGACCCAAAGCGATATTCAGGATCAGTGGAGACGGGCTGAATGTTTTCTTTCAGCAGATCAGCAATATGATTGGTCGAAACAGGCAGGACAACGCTGGTTTCTCCAGGCAGCAAAAGAACGGAACGTTGAAAGCTTTATCGGGTTTGTAAACAGTCCGCCTGCTGCACTGACCAGTAACGGGAAAGCTTATTCTTCCAGTTCAACCCGGTACAATTTACCGGAAGCGAACTACACTGCATATGTTGACTTTTTGACCAATGTACTTTCTCATTTTCAAACAGAAGAAGGCATTTCGTTCAACTATATCAGTCCGTTTAACGAGCCGCAATGGGACTGGAATTCGCCCGGACAGGAGGGAACACCGGCACAAAACAGCGAAATCGCCGCCATTACGCGTTTGTTGAACACAAAACTAGAGGGACAAAGCAGCGACACTAAAATTGAAATCCCGGAAGCCGGTAAGATTGACTACCTGTTTGAAACGGCTGATAAATCAGGCCGGGGGAATCAGGTTGAGGATTTTTTCAGTCCGCAGAGCCCAAATTACATTGGAGACTTGTCACATGTAGCCCCGAAAATTGCCGGGCACAGTTACTTTTCAACCTGGGACTTTGCTCACATGAAGTCAGTTCGGGAACAGCTGGCACAAAAAATCAATTCCGTAAATTCTGCCCTGGAATACTGGATGACCGAATATTGCCTGCTGGAAGATAACAGCATGATAAAAGGCAGCGGGCGCGATCTAGGTATGGCCCCGGCACTTTACATGGCCCGTGTGATCCATGCCGACCTGGCGGTTGCCAATGCATCTTCCTGGCAATGGTGGATTGCCATCAGTCCGTATGACTACAAGGACGGCCTGATCTACATCGATAAAGATGAAAATAACGGGGAAATCTACGAATCGAAACTATTGTGGGTTTTGGGCAACTACTCACGTTTCATACGTCCGGGGATGAAGCGGATCCAGATTGAGGCCAATAGCCCAACAGGAAACAACATCGATTTTCTGGCCTGTAAAACAAGTGATGAAAAACAAATCGTCCTGGTAATTGCCAATCATAAGTCAACCACTTTCGATTTCAAGGTAGCATGCCCCAATTCGGAGCAATACACTTATAAATGCTACCAGACTTCGTATAACCAGGCAGATAACCTGCGACTTGTAAAAAACGGCATGATGGATGACACAATCTCAATACCTGCCGGATCGGTGGTGACAGTGGTGATGGACAGGAACGATTAAAGTTTTACGCCAGTTCGATTTTAGATACTTGTTGGGCGTCACCTTTCACAGAATCCCCTGTTTGGCCGATATCAACAATCAAAAGTCCTTCGGTCTTATCATTCAATTGCCCGATCAGTTCCCCTCGGTTATTCCATGCAGAAGTTTTGCCTGCACACTCGTATCCGCCTGATTGTCCGGCATAGTTCGCCATCATCACAATCATCCCATACTTTTCGGCAATAACTGAAAGTTTCTGAATATCCGAATCAACCCCGCTAACGGAATTTAAGACACTGGCTAAATACACATCGGCGCCCATTTGTGAGGCATATTTAGAATGCGATTCAACAGATAGTTCATAGCAAATAGCAAAGACAATTTTTTTATCTGCCAATGGGATTTGAACAAATCCCTGACCCGGGACAAAATAATTCTCTTCTCCCGGATATAAATGTTGTTTTGAATAGATTTGCCATTCCTTGCCGGGAGTAAAAATCACCATACTTATCCTATTCCCGGAATCGCTTTGGGTGGGTGCACCTACACAAATGACAAGGTCATTTTTATCCGAAACCGATTGGAACACTTTTAACCGCTGGTCATCAGCATGAATTGCCAAATCCTTCGCTAATTGGGGCTCATAACCAGTGAGTGAGAGTTCAGGAAAGATGATCAGCTGTGCACCATTTTCAACAGCCCGGTCAATTAGCAGCAGATGGTTTTCAATGTTCTTCTCAATATTTCCTTTTACCGGAATTGTTTGTGCCGCACAAATTTTCATGCTATTCAGTTTTAATCTTTCAATCTAATTTTACAACTATCACAAGCCGGGATAATTTCCCGTCAGAAAGCCAAACACTCCTTCCTGAAGGTTGTCAGATCAGCCAATTCCCTCTCGCAGATTATAATATGCCCGCTCTTGATTTCCCGGGACAACTGACAGAAATTACCGCACCCAATGATCAGGAAGCGCAAAATCGTTTCATCACAGACCGAAAATAAGAACGGGGCTAAGCCTCTCGGCCTGCCCCGTTGTGGGTTGTACTGGATTCGAACCAGTGACCCCTACCCTGTCAAGGTAATGCTCTAAACCAACTGAGCTAACAACCCTTACGTGCCGACAAAAATACAAAAAAATAGTTTCTAAATTCATTTGTCAAAAATTTTACCCCTCCCCAAAAACATTAGGTTGTTAAACTAGTTGACACTCATCGCTCAATACATGGCTTTTTTTATCTTTGTTGGACAAATTTTCAGAAAACATCATGTTCAAAAAGCTTTCCTTGCAACTTGGGGGATTATTTTTTTGCCTGGCCTTTGCCTTATCGAACAGCTGGGCTGCCGAAGATGTTGTCCTCAAACATTACGATGAAAGTATTTACGTTATTTCCAATTACTCCGGTACTGATGCCACAGTCAAAGAATATCGTTCTGTCAGCCAGCTGTTGGATTTGAATATCGGAGGATTTCGTTTCTACCTGGAATGGGAGCGGCAAAACGACCAGTTGATGTTGCGTAACTCGCGCGGGGACTCCAGCCCGTTTATTGATCAGCTAAAAATATTGAAAAATTACCTCGACAACAGGCCGGACAAAATACTGACACTCTTCCTCGATTTTAATGTTAATGTGAACGAGCTGGCCACACTGATCGATGAATCCGGCATTCAACCCTACTTGTTGGAGTATGATCCCAAAAACGGGTGGCCTACATTAAAAGAAATGATCGACACCGGCAAGCGCCTGGTAGTCTTTGGCATGCAGGAACACCGAAACAGCCCGGACTGGCTCCATTATGTCTGGGACTACTCAGTAGAACCTTATTACTCAATTTTAGAAGCCCCGGTATTTATTGGTGAATTCCTGAAGGGTGATCCTAAAAACACCTTATTGATATACAACGACTACAACATGCCCCACAAATCGGGGAATACTGATGATTCGTTTTTCAACATATCCCAGAATCCCTACTTCATTGAACACATCAAGAGTGTTTGGACCAATACAGGCAAGACCCCTAACTTCATCATGCTCGACCGGTACGAAAACTGGATTATTCAGGTACTGTACCAACTTCGAAGTTTTAAAACAATCAGCGGGACCGTCACGTTCAACACACAAATCCTTAACTATGTTAGCTGGGAAGGAACAAACAGCCTGACAAGCGGCAAATACTGTTTTCCGGTGGGACCGGGCGAAAACCTCACACTAACGCCGAAAAGTCCGGGTTACCGTTTCAAGCCCGAATCAGTCACAGTTGAAGAACCCGAACAAAATAAGATACAGCACTTTGTTGGCATGCCTCTTGAAATTACGGAAGACCTGGAAGCCTATTATAATTTTGAGAACGGGGTCAACGATATCAGCATTAATAATTTCAACGGGAAGGCTTTCGGTGTTGAATACCGAAATGATCCCTCCCGCGACATGGTTGCCTGGTTCAACGGGAAGAGCCAGGTTGTTCTCCCCAAAGCTGATGAGTTAAAACTCAAGGACCATGATTTCACAGTTGCTGCCTGGGTAAAAATTGACCGCTATCTAAAAGATAAAACAGACTATTGCATTTTGGGCACAACGGGAGGCTCCTATCAACAAAGTATCCATCTGGTAGTTCGGGAAGGAAGGCCCTATTTTGGATTTTATGCAAACGACCTCCAGGGCAAAACACGGTTAACTGCCGGACAATGGTACCATCTTGTTTGGCGGTACAGCAAGCTAAATGGCGAACAGTCCATTTACGTTGACGGGAAACTGGACAGTCGCTCTATGGGGCACCCATCATACAAAGGTCGCGATAATATTTATATTGGATTGGCCGGTTATGATCCAAACTCTCACATGCTTGGTGAGCTGGACGACCTGACAATATGGTCCCGCCCTCTAGGCGAAGAAGAAATCTGGAGCATTAGCAAAGACCTGGTTGAACTGGCCCCGTATAAAAACATTTTCGTACGCTATCCGTTTCTCTCCCGTGCCGGCATCATCATTCTTTCGTTGCTTATCCTTTTCTGGATTTACTGGAAACTTCCATTTCGGTCGTACCGCAAAAGATATATCAGCTCTGAAAAATTGAAGGAACTGGAAAAATCCGATTCAGATTACCCGGCAACGAACTTTATCCAGCTGTTTGGCGATTTTAAAGTGGTTGACAAAAGCGGCAATGATATTACCAACTTGTTTACACCAAAAATCAAACAACTATTCCTGCTCATATTGATTTATTCGCAGCACCGTAAAAAGGGGATATCGACAAAAGAATTATCCGATTTCCTCTGGCCCGACTTAAGTTACCAGAATGCAAAAAACAGCCGGGGCGTGACCATCAGAAAGCTCAGGTTGATTCTACAGGCAATGGACGAGGTTGAAATCCTCTTCAATATTGATTGTTGGACAATCCGTTTTTCAAAGAATGTTTATTGCGATTACCTTGAATGCCTGAAGCTGTTGAATGAAAACCATCACGACCATCGCCCCGATTTCTATCTTGATTTCTATAAAATTATCCGGGCAGGAGAAGTTTTCAAAGGCGAGTCGCACGACTGGCTGGACGACTTTAAAGGGAACATTGGCAACAGTATTGTCGATATCCTGATGAAATTTGCCCACAAACTGGAACTGGAACGAGATCACGAACTGATACTGAAGCTGGCCGATCGTATACTGATAACAGATCCGGTAAACGACCAGGCCCTTTCCCTAAAATTGAAATGTCTTGTACTCCAAAACAACCTCAATACAGCCCGGTTTGCCTACGAAAAATTCGCCACACTTTATGAAGAATTGTATAACGAGAAGCTCTCACTAACCTTTGATGACCTGTTAAAACCATAAGCTGATAAAAAATATTCCTCAAAAGGGTTAATTTTTTAATCACAAAATAACTACTTAATTACGAGCAATTTAAAATACACCGAATTTTACCATCCGAGCTAAATTAACCCGCTAGTTAACCCATCATTAACCATTTCCTAAGCATGGATTAAAGGATGGCTAATTGCCTTCTCTTAGATTTGTGTCATCAATTAAGTTGAAAACAATTTCGAAGGAAAAACTTGATTGATAAATTCTGAAAACGTTCCTTTTGCCCTGGCTTATATTGCCGGAGTATTTTAATATACTATAATTAACCTGTACCAAATTTACGTCACAACCACCGATTACGATTTCACGTTCAATGCGAATATTGCTTTTTCCGTCGGTATCAGGGCAAGAGGAATTTTATTGATATTTGGAATTTGAAGGAAAAGAACAGAGGGAAGCAAATGCTTCCCTCTGTTCTTTTTGTTTTTCTCAAGTATGTTTAAATAAAAAACTTGATTACGAATAATACCCCAAGGATATACATGATCGGTGAAATATCCTTTGCTTTACCGGTCAGCATCTTCAGCAAAACATATGAAAGCATCCCAAACACAATACCTTCGGCAATAGAGAAGGTCAGTGGCATCATCACAATGGTCAGGAAAGCCGGGATTGATTCCGTAAAATCATCCAGGTTGATATTTTTGATCGGGGTCATCATCATGGCGCCTACCAAAACTAGCGCCGGGGCAGTTGCCGCTCCGGGGATCATCAAAAATACAGGTGACAGGAAAAGGGCAACGAAAAACAAGATAGCAACCGTAAGAGCTGTCAGCCCGGTTCTTCCCCCTTCGGTAACACCAGCAGCACTTTCAACATAGGTCGTTACTGTCGAAGTTCCCAACATTGCTCCGGCTGTGGTACCTATTGCATCAGCAAACAGGGCTTGTTTTACGCGGGGAACCCGGCCTTCGGCATCCAGCATATTTGCTTTTGAAGATACCCCGATCAAGGTTCCAACCGTATCAAACATATCGACAAACAGGAAAGTAAAAACCACCAACACCATATCCGACGAAAGAATTTGTCCCCATTCAAACTTCATAAAAATAGGGCTTAACGAAGGAGGAGTTAAGTCGAAAGAATGAGGCAAGTGGGTCACTCCAAAAGGAAAACCCAGAACAGTTCCAATCAGGATACCAATCAGCAGAGCCCCTTTCACACGAAGCGCCAAAAGTACGCCGGTGACCACCAGGGTCAGCAGTGCAATTAATGCCCCGGCATTATTAGCCAGGTCAGTAACATCGCCCAGCGCAACAAATGTGGCCTGGTTCGACACAACGACCCCGGCATTCTTCAAACCGATAAATGCAATGAACAGCCCGATACCAACAGAAATTGAATGCTTCACATTGGTCGGGATCGCATTCACGATCATTTCGCGGATATTAAAAGCGGTCAGTAAAATGAAAATCAAACCTTCGATAAACACAGCCGTGAGGGCAAACTGCCAGCTGTGTCCCATTCCAAGACAAACCGAAAAGGCAAAAAAAGCATTCAACCCCATTCCAGGTGCAAGTGCGAAAGGCAGTTTGGCCAGAAATGCCATCACCAATGTGCCAATCAATGCCGAAAGGGCGGTTGCTGTAAATACAGCTCCTTTATCCATGCCGGTAGCCGATAAAATATCAGGGTTTACTGCAAGGATATAGGCCATTGTCATAAAAGTGGTTATCCCGGCCAATACTTCTGTTTTTACCGAAGTATTGTTTTCCTCCAACTTAAAATAGTTTTTCATGCGTCCTGTTTTTTAGGTTAGAAATTCCATTTTGCTGCCACCGTCGGGTTAACCATGAACCCGTCATGTCCAGCAAAATTTGAGCTGATTTCAACTTCGCTACCAAAAGAAAAGTGAGGACATACGTTATACCAGATTTGAGGTTCGGTCAGGAAAACGAAGTCGCCGTTTGCTGTTTTTTCTTTCCAGAAATCGGCGAACCCATTGAACGTCATTTTGCCTTTCAGGAAATTCACGTACCAAACACCGGTCAACTGGAAAGATGCATTATCAACATTGCGGATATTTTTGTATAAAGCCTGTAATGTAAATCCTCTTGAAAAATCTTCAGCATTCCACGAGTATTCAAAGCCGCCCAACCAGCAATCGTTAATCTGGTATGCGCCGTTAAACGGGGTAGCTGCAAACTGTCCAAAACCACCGTTATACTCAATATGTGCAGCTATTGGTGATTCCCCTAACTTGAAAGCACGGGCAATTTCCCAATAGGCCATACTCACACCTTCAACTCCGTTCACACCGTAATCCATATCGACAAAAAAGAATGTACTCCCCAGCTTGTCAGGGCGAAACATTTCTACGGTGGTAGTCAAGTAGCCACGATCTTTCCCCATATCGTAATGAGTTTGCAGGTTTTGCGCACTTGCAGTTAACGATAATACAGCAACAAACAGAATCAGAAAAATTTTCTTCATTGTCTTTTAATTTAAGAGTTTAGTAAAATTGAAACTTCAAAAATAGAAAAAAACCAATAGGTAAAATCTGTAGCTATCAAGTTATCCGGGCCTTGAGATAAGGCGCTTCCGATTGACCAGGCAGGATCCCCGCACTTACTCATTTTGCCTACGCTCAAAAACACATGCAACCAACTAATTATCAACACATTTATTTCACTGCCCAGTTATTATATGAAAATGATTTGTTTTGATTTTAAATTGGGGTTTATCTCTGATTCAGTTAAGCATGCAGGAAACAGTAATTATTCTATCGCTTTTTATAATTTTGCTTTCATGGAAACCATACCAAAAAATGATTGCCTGAAAGTAGGCTACCTACAGAAACCTCATGGTATAAAAGGCGAGGTTGTTTTAAACTTTGAACCGGAGTTTGCCAACAGCCTTGAGGAAGAGCCTGCTCTTTTCCTCGAAATTGACGGACTGCTTGTCCCCTATTTCCTTAAACCCGAAGGCATCCGGTTCCGGTCGGGGGAAACGGCATTGCTGCATTTCGATTGGATTGAGGATGAAAACATGGCCCGCCAGATATGCGGCAATTCTGTTTACATAAAGAAAGAGGACTGGCTGGATGACGAGGAAGAATTACCCTTGCACATGTTGGTTGGCTTTCAACTTTACGACACGACCCTGGGCTTAATCGGCCCAATTGAACAGGTAGACGATTATGCCGGGAACTTAATCTTCCAGGTGACTTATAAAAACCAGGAAGTACTGATCCCGTTCAATGAAGATTTTCTGATCCGTTTTGATGAAGCGAACCGGGAAATTGAACTAAAATGCCCGGAAGGGATTTTCGATTTAGACTAACAATATCACCCATAGTGCAACGTTTTCAATTATCTGATGTCTTTTTAACTGGAAAATTGAATGATTCTTATTCTGGTAACAACATAAATTTTGAAAACATGAAAACAAAACTGACAAGCATTTTAACACTAATAGCGCTGTTTATCGGGCTTCAGACCTATGCAGCAGAAGAATTCCGCGAAGTGGTAGCTTTCTCTGAAATTTCATTGCGAATCCCGGGGAAACTTCACCTGGAACAAGGAAGTAAACAGTCGGTGGAAATTGTGGGCAAACAATCTACTCTTGATGAGATTATTACTGAAGTGAGAGGCCGCGAACTGGTCATCCGCTTTAAAAGCAAAAATTACTTTTGGAAAGATTTCGAAATCGGAAAGATCGAAATTTTCATCACTGTTCCGGAAATTGATGAGTTGAGTATTTCCGGCTCCGGCGACATTATCAATGACGGGGAAATCAATTCAAGAATACTGAACCTGATTGTTAGTGGCAGCGGCGACATTTTACTGAACGACCTGAAAGCCGAACGTGTAAAAGTAGCGATCTCCGGAAGTGGCGATGTAGCACTCGCAGGAGATGGCAAAGCAGAAGATCTGAGTGTCACGATTTCAGGATCAGGGGACTTTAAGGGAATTGACTTTGCAGCAGACGACGTTGTCGTTAAAATTGCTGGTTCAGGTGGCGCCAGCGTTTATGCCGAGAATATACTGAATGTACGCGTTGCCGGCAGTGGCGATGTAAAATATAAGGGCAGCCCCCGAATCGACCAGTCGGTTGTTGGCTCGGGCAAAGTGTATAAATATTGATCCGCACGCAGATAAACGAGAACTGTCCGGGAAAGAACGAAAAACAGAAATCCGTTCTTTCCCGGACAGTTTCATTTTATCGGATAAAATCACTTCCTGATAATATCAATTTCTCCACCCACGCCCAGTTTAATAATACTCGAAGGGTTTGCAGGCACTGCATCATCCTGACGGTAGGAAACAACATAGTCGACAGCAGACTTTATTTCCTCACTGATGTCAGCAAAAACCGCTGGTGATGGCTCCCCGCTGATATTGGCAGATGTTGAAACGATTGGTTTCCGGAAACGCTGGATCAGCTGTCGGGTAAAGTTTTCCTGCGTAATCCGAATCCCGATGCTGCCATCTTCGGCCACCAGGTTTTTTGCCAGGTTTTTTGCCCCCGGGTAAATAATGGTCATTGGTTTATCGTTCACCTCAATCAGGCTGTAAGCAATCTCCGGTACTTCCTCCACATATCGCTCAATCAGGTTGATATTTTCCATCAACACCAACATACTTTTTGAGTCAATCCGCTTCTTAATCTCGTAAATCCGTTTCACGGCAGCCTCGTTTGTTGCATCGCAACCCAGCCCCCAAATTGTATCGGTTGGGTACAAAATCACTCCGCCTTTTTGCAATACTTCAAGTGCGTTCTTCAAATCGTCGTGCATGCTATAATTTTTGATAGATATTCATTAATGACCGGGCATAATTTTCAGGCATGAAACGCTCTGCATTTTCCTTGCCTTTCTTGATCAGTTGCTTCCTGTAACGCGAATCTTCCAGTATTTTTTGGATGCCTGCCGCAATTTCATCCGGCCCGTCAGGGCTGACATAAAATGCACCGTCGCCACCAGCCTCTAGAAGGCTGCTCAGGTTCGATGTGACAACCGGACAACCACTTGCCTGTGCCTCAGCAACCGGCAAACCAAATCCTTCAAAAAAGGACGGGAACACAGTTAGACTGGCTAACCTGTAAAGATAGTTAAGCTCTCTGTCTGAAACCTTATGCAGGAAAATCAACTGGCCTCTTAACTTTTGAATCTGGGGCTTTATCACATTCATGTATTTCGTAGACCTCCCCACAATAACCAACGGGATTTTGATATTCCCATCCAAAAGCGCCTGTAAGGTCCCTCCCAGGTTTTTACGTGCCTCAATCGTCCCCGGAGCAAGGATAAACTCGCTTGGCAAATGAAACAATTTACGCGTATATTCCAGTTCTTCAGCAGGTACTTTATTGAAAAAGATCGGGTTTATTCCCTGGTAGATTACTTCAATCTTTTGTTCGTCTACCTGAAAATAGTTCACCAGGTCGTGTTTTGTTTGCTTACTGATGGCGATGATCTTATCGGCCACGGCACAGGCATGTTTGTACTTGCGGAAATAAATCCGGCGATCGGCAGCTTTATAAAATTTAGGGTACCGAACAAAAATCAAGTCATGGATGGTAACCAGGCTTTTAATGCCTGTCTTTTCAATTCCAACGGGTAGCTCATGGCTCAATCCATGAAAAATATCCA
>JBNKTK010000034.1:0-31495 GCA_050298035.1 Mangrovibacterium sp.
ACGAAATTGGCAAGATGGTACAACGATGTAACTGATTCCGGATTTAAGTCATTCAATACAATATCCGCTACTATTTAGTTAACCCTTAACAACTCAAATTTAGCCTTAGTACTAGGGACCCAAAATATTTGTTTGTTCGGATAATGATTAATTGAATCCTAAAATATTGGGCAAAAATAATTTCAAGTTCGATTTTACGGAGCAATCTTTTAAAATTGAAGGCACTTGCGGCCATTAGCAGGTTAATTTCATCCCCAATTACGCCTTTCAGGTAATTACGGATCATCCGGTGATCGTATTTCAAATGGCTGATCACCGGTTCTATGGCTGCCCTGCTCCGGCATTTGCTCCGCATCCACCGTTTCTGGGATTCTGTCTTTGCCTTTGGTGACCCAGGCCTGATGATTTGGGTTTCTCCGACTTTGCTTTTGCCGGGGTAACCCCGGTCAACAATAGCATATTTGTATGTTCTTCCGGTTGTTTGCTCAACGTGTTCCAAGGTAGGTTCCAATGTTTGTGTGTCGTTGGGATTGCCGGCAAAACTTTTTACACCCACAATGATGTTCCTGCCCGGAATATGGGCGACAGAAGCTTTGGCCCCAAACTCATATGGTTTGTGTGATTTTCCCTTGGCAATACAGGCCACTGAAGGTTCATGCAGCGAATAGATCTTGTCTTTATCGTGTTTGTTTTGCTTGACCACCCGGTAAAACAAATCCAGCTGTTCCCTATATTGTTCCCGTAAAGTATTGTCCATTTTCCGTTCTAGATCGCGCGTTATCCTTCCGGCAATGGTGCGTAGCTTCTTCTGTGCCTTCACGGCCAGCTTCTTTCGTTTGGGATGATGGGCAAACCGTAAATCCAGCAGTAGTGCTTTTACGGTGCGTTTATAGCTTTGCCTCAAAACAACCCCCTCTTTTTTGGCAATATCATTACACTTGCCAATAACCTTCCGGTATTGCTTCGAATCTACAGGATAAGTGATGTTCTTCTCCTGCGCGGTGGTGTCAACCAAAATATCATTAGACTTTAAATCTTTGCCCTGCATCCGCACCGACAGGGCAAAGATTTTTTCCACCCCTTCTTTGCCAATACGCTTACGGAAGTGCACCAGGTCACTGGGATCACACGGAGGTTGCCACTGAAACTCAGCCTCCCCACAGAAAAACTGGAAATACGGGTCCCGGACCCATTCTTCCATCAGGGGTTCATCGCCCAGATTGTAAACCTGCTTGAGGATCAGCAGGCCAACCATTAAACGAACAGGTTTCGAGGGAGTTCCGGTATGGGAATAGAATCCTGAAAAATCCTGTTCCAACTCTTTCCAAGGAATCCTTTGGGCAAGTACCACCAGTGGATGGTCCGGGTTGATAAACTCAACCAACAAAGGCTTGAATAAATTTTTCTGGTTTTGTGAAGGGGATTTGCCTAACATTTTCTGCCGCTTTTTATTCTAATTTCGCAATTTCTCTGCAAAATCAGTCATGGACATCTAATTAGTTTTCAACTTTACAATGTTGATTACGAACTAATTGTGCAGTTATTAAGGAACGACTATTTACACGCATTACAGGGAGATTCTGAACTTCTTTGACAACCGGAGTACCAATGCTTCTGCCGAATCATTCAACGCAAAACTGAAAGCTTTCAGAACAAGTTTAAGGGGCGTTAGAGATATCAATTTTTTCCTCTTTCGGGTAGCTAAAATCTATGCTTGAATTCTCAAATCCACCCCAATTCTGAATTGATCCATTGGTAAGCAATGTGAAAAGATGAAAATAGAAAAGACCCGGAACATTCCGGGTCTTTTCTATATAACCATTATTTAAAAAACTTTATTTACGTTTTGGAAGGTATTCAGAATTTTATTTGAACAAGTTTGGAATTAAGGAATTTTCATTTTGAATACCGAAAGTTTTACGTTTTACTAACCATTTATTTGAACAAGGAACTAAGGAATTGATTGTATTAACGCTAAAACTTTTTTGTATGAAACTCGATTTGCTTTTATTCGATATATTTTATTTTTCTAAGAATTGCTGTTGCTTTTTCACTATAGTAGCTTTCACTTTCAGCCAACCTTTTGAATTGTGAGTAAGCTTTCTTGCGGTTGTCTGTTTGCAGGTAGCAAAGGCCGATGTACCATTCTGCTTGCTCCATGAAAAGGTTGCTTCCAGCTTTTATTACTTTTTTATAAGTGTCTACAGCCTGATCAAATTCTCCTTTTTGTTGGAGAGCCATTGCAGTGTAAAAGTTTGCTACAGGATTGCTCTCGTCGGTTGCTAAGACTTCGTTGAACAGGGTCAAAGCTTCATCATACTTTTGAGCATTGAATTGGTGTAAGCCTTGGCTAATTTTATTGTCAACTATTGCATCACCAGACCTGAATATCCCTGTTGCTTCGTAAGATTCGTAATATTGGCTGTACAATTCGGTGTTGCTGGCTGACCTGTTCCGGCTTATTAAGCCCGTGATACTCAGTAGTAACATTAGAGAGGCAGCAACTGTTGCTATGGCAACCCTGGTTTTTGGTAACCTGGTCACGAATGACCGCTCTTTGCGTTTTTCCTTGACAATATCTTTACCAATATTTTCTAACTTGGCTCTTAGGTTCATGATTTCCGTTTCCTGAACTGCTTTGTCAATTTCTTTGTATAGATCAATTTCTGCTACTAAATCAGGATTGTTGGACATTTCAGTCTCAAAGGATGCTAATTCTTCCTCTGAAAGTTCAGTGTTGAGATATTGGTCAATTTCTTCAATTTTTCTGGCGGTAGAAGATTCTGTTTGTTGAATGTTTTTTAGGTTGGCTCTCAAATCCATGATATCATTTTCTCCAATTGCATCGTCGATATCAAGATGGAGGGCGATGTCTTTTGCAAGTCCTGAATTGATCAATAAATCAGCTTCGAAATCAGCCTGAAGTTGACCTTCCAGTTCATTGTTAATGTATTGCTCAATTTCCAGAGAAGAATGTTCATGAGCAGGAGCATTTGCCGCAATTTGTTGCAGATTGGCTCGTAAATCAAGAATGTCTTTTTCTGCCAGTGCACTCTGAACGTCAGCAAATATAGCTTCATCTTGTGGAGTTAACTTAGAATCTTCGTCAGATACAGAATCTTGATTAAGCTGTTCTTTATAGAACTGATGAATGTTTTCTTTTTCGGCGATTTTATGCTGAGCCAAGTGTAAGATAGGTAGACTTTGGCTAAAGCTTGTTAAATCGTTCATGTTGACCGGCGAACTAAATTCTGTGAAAGATGAAAAATCTTCTGACAATTCAAAATTGTAAGCTTGATTTTCAATGTGCGCAAACTCTTCCAATTCTTCTTCGTTCTCTTGATTAATAATCCCTTGCAGTTTTTTTCTCAAGTTGATTACATCTTTTTCCTGAATGGCCATTTCAATCTCCTTGTGAAGCTCAATTTCTTCTTCCAATTCCGGATTGATCGCCAATTCTGCATTGAATTCCCTAAGCTCTTCGCCGGTCAGCTCTTGGCTAAGGTACTTGTCAATGTATTCTGTATGTTTCGATTTGCGTATCATCTTTCGTAATTTTCAATTTTTTTAATACTCTTTGGTATTTTGTTTTTCTTAATCTATTACTCTGTTTGTTGATCAGTATTCTTAATCTGTATACTGGATGGTTCAAATTTTAGACTGCAAATTTTTTATTTTTAACCAAAATTGAACTTTAAATTTAACATTATAGTAGATTGGTTGATGATTGATCTTGCAAAATATCTAATTCTACTTGTGATGTTTAATCAAATAATTCTAAATTTCTTAATTGAAGTATTTGATTGTTAATCATCTGTTTGTTCGGCATTTTGCCTTTGTTTTTAGATACACTGCAAATTCAGTAAATAAATGTTTTTGTGTTTTAGTCCAAGATGTATGAATCACAATCTCTAGAGATACCACCTTTAACTTCGTTTAATTCTTCTTTTGTTAATACTTCGAATGAATCAAAAATGTTTTTCTCGTTGTTGGCAAATAAAGTTTTCATTACTTTTAAATTTTAATGGTTAATACTTTTAATTCCTTAAATTCCTTTGTTCGTGATTTTATTCCGAAAAGGATAAAAAGGTAACCCCAATGATGAGTAAAAAAATGAAATATTTTTTCGTGATTGAGTGTAAGTGTTTTTTATTCAGGGTGTTGTGTTTTTTTGTTTTTTCTGTTTTTTTTGCACACCCATTATATCTATTTTCTCAAACTACAGTTCAGGATACAGTTGATGCCGATAGTCATCTTATTGATGAGTACAATTTAGCTGGTTTTAACGCAGCACGTTTAGGTGATTTTGAATTGGCAAATGATTATTTCAATAAGCTCTTAAAATTGAAAGTTAGGAAATTTGGTATGGATTCTCATCAACTGGCCTCAACGTATAATAATATTGGCATTTTGAATAAAAACCTTGGTGAATATGACAGAGCTATTGAAAACTATTTAAAAGCGGAAAGATTATATGTAAATGAGTTTGGGAGTAATTATTATAAACTTGGATCTGTTTACAGTAATATTGGAAATATATATAAATTGAAAGGTGATTTTGTGAAAAACTTTGAATATCAAAAGAACTCATTGGATGTACTTTTGGTAAATGACGATAGAGGGATTGAAAATCAGGTACAAAGAACTAAAATCAATATCACTGAGGCACTTCTCTTACTGAAACGATATGATGAAGCTATTAACTCCTGTTTTGAAAATATTCAACAGGCAGATGATGACTTAAAAACGTTCTATACAAGTTTATTGGCACGTATATATGCAGAACAAGACAAGTTTGTATTGGCTGATAAATATTTCCACGAGACTTTTGATATATTGAAAAGAATTTCGGGCGAAGGTAGTTTTGATCTGGGACTTGAGTATACGAACTACGTGTCCTTTTTGCTGGATAATGAGCGATTCGACAAAGTTTATGAGTTCAATAAAAAAGCCGAGGCTATTATTGAAAAATACTTCACGAAGAAAAGTATCCAATATAGCCAGGTCATGCTAAATTATGCTGATTATTACCTTAACCGAAGCTCTGTTGCTAATGCACTCGATGATTTCAACAAAAAGAAAAAGGATGATTTAATGGTTGCTTTAGGGTTTTATCAAAAAGCAATTGTTGCGGCTACAGATTCGTTTAATGACTTAAATCCGGCATCTAATCCTAAGATTGAGCAAAGCATTTCGGAGATTCAGTTATTGGAAATCATGAAAAAGAAATCAACATGCTTTGATATTTTAGGTGAGCTAAACCTTACGGCATCAAATAAAAAGGAAGCTGTATCAAACTTCAATTCAGCTCTGGATGCGATTGCATTATCTACAGAATTAGTCCATCAAATCAGAACTGGGTATGTGTCGGAAGAGAGCCGCTTGTTTTTGTCAGAAAACCAGGAAGAAACATTTATCGAGGCCGTAAATATTTGTTTTAAATTATTTACTCAGACCGGAGAAGCTGAGTATGCCATGCTTGGTTATGAATTTACAGAGAAAAGCAAATCTGCAAGTTTTTTGGCGGCCGTAAGGGACTCAAAAGCGAAAGAATTTGGTGGTATCCCAGATAGTTTGCAGAGGAAGGAAGATTATCTCAAAACGAATATATCAAACTACAAACAAATGTTGTTTGAGGAGAATCAGCATTCAGAGCCTGATCCTGAAAAAGTTTCGTTATACAATTCCAAAATTTTTCAATACTCAGAGCAATATAGTCAGTTGATTGAATATTTGGAAGATTCTTTTCCGAATTACTATTCTTTCAAATATAAAGATGAAGTAGTTGATATTGCCTCGGTCCGGAATAAAATCCGAAATCATGATGCAATTGTTGAATATTTGATACAGGAACCTGGTGAGAAGCAGGAGAAAGGCAAATTGTTCCGTTTTGTAATTACTAAAAATGATTTGCATTTTACCAGAATAGATGTGGATTCGGTTTTTGTGAAAGATATTGAAAATGTATATCAGTTCCTGACCAGCCCGGCTTATTTGTATACTGGTTTGGCCGAATACAAAAATTATACGATCTCTGCTTTTCATTTGTACCAAAACTTATTGGGAGATGTCAGAAATGATATTGAAGGGAAAGAACTGGTTGTGATTCCTGATGATAAGCTTTCATACATCCCTTTTGATGCATTACTGTCTGAACTTCCTGATACAACCGTTATGAATTTCAGGAAGTTGCCATATTTGGTGAGGGACTATGCGATCAGCTATACTTATTCAACTACGCTTTTGTATAACTACTTTGAGAAAGAGAGAGAGGCACGCAAGAGTTTGCTTGCTTTTGCTCCCAGTTATTTTAATGATGAGCGGGACTATCAGGATGTTGCTGAGTACAGGGCAGGATTACTTCCTTTACCAGCCGTCGATAAAGAGGTCGAATATGTAAACAGATATATTTCCGGCGATATTTATAAAGATACGATGGCGCAAGAGTCAAGATTTAAAGAATATGCTTCCGATTACGATATTCTTCATTTGGCAATGCATACCATTTTGAACGATACGCTTCCGATGTATTCGAAACTGGCCTTTGCAAAGCCAGAGGCCGGCAATAGTGAAGACGGTTGGCTAAATACCAGCGAAATTTACACGATGAAGCTAAGAGCCCGAATGGCTGTTTTGAGTGCTTGTAATACAGGAAGTGGTAAGTTACAGAAAGGGGAGGGGGTTATGAGCCTTGCCCGTGGTTTCTTATACGCAGGCTGTCCGTCAATTATAATGACTTTATGGGAGGTAGAAGATGAATCGGGTGCTTTGATAATGAAAGACTTTTATAAAATGTTGTCAAAGGGAAAAAGCAAGAATGAAGCACTTCGGCTTGCCAAATTATTACACATCGAGAATGCTGATCCATTGAAGTCTCATCCTCACTATTGGTTGGGTTATGTTGCTGTAGGTAACTCCGAACCACTGTTTGTGACTAAAGACCTGTATTTTGTGGTGGTCATTTTTGGTGTTCTGCTATTGCTGCTGGTTGATCAGGTTTTGCGAAGGAGGAGAAACTCCAAAAAAAAAGGCAGACATGTAATTTTACTGCAAACTGTAATTTGAATGTAAAGGATCGGGGCAATTCATCCAAAAGAATTGTGTTTGGACAGGGGATGGAGAGATTAGTTTATGATTCTTCAAGGAGTTTTTTGTACTCAATATCTTGCTTGATGCTTTTTACAAGATATTCTTTACACTTGTATTTCCTTTTCTTTGCATATTTCTCACTTTGATACCCCATTATTTGCGCGACTTGTTTCAATGGTACTTTATCAAAGAACATTTGCAGTATTTTCTGACAATCTTTTCCCAGGTTTTTGAAATGCTTTTGATACAAGCGGTATTTCTCATTCATTTCAACAGTAGACTCAAACGCATTGTCGTAAATGTCATCGTTGTATTCATGATTGTCCTGAATCTTTTCACGCTCGTTTTTGCGTTTCTCAAGTTGCTTTAACCATAGAAAACGACAAACAGAATAAAGATAGGTTTCAAATGAGCAGTCTAAAACAAGGTCGTTGGCTTTAAGCTTTCGGTAGATAATGATAATTGCCTCCTGGAAAATATCATTGGAATCATCATCATCGCCACTATTCTTTTTGATGAAGAAATTTATTTTGAAGAAGAAATTCTTGTAAATGTATTGCAGGATTAAATTGTCATTTCGCAGAATTCCGTGCAATAGCTCCTCATTTGTATAATTAACCGTCATTACCTCTTTCTTCTAATTAGTCAACGAAAACACATCACCCAAACTCAATCTTAAATAAAAACCTGGTTGCCAAAACTTGGGGCAGGATTCTCATTTTAGGAAATTCACGCTAAATATGTCCATAAATTGTTGAAAAAGCAAGTGTGCTGTTTATTTATTTGACTGGTAAATCCAGTCAGTTCAACGCATATAGTTGGTATTAAGGCACTATTTGTTTCTGTAAATGAGTTCAAATGCTTGACTGGGCAATACTGCAAAATGGAATTGAGAAAATTGAATAGGAATAGGAACAACATGAAAAAATAAAAGGTAGACCCTCTGGCCTACCTTTTCTCACTAAACTAACTAACCTAACTAAACCTAAACTTATGAAAAAAAACGTACTACAAATGTATGCTATAAAACAGTAAAATAGTTTAAAAATTTGTTAAATGGTGTTAAATAATTGTTGTCTTTACAAAAAGGGGCTTATTGTGGAACAAATGTATAGGTTATTGTGCCTTTTTGTGGGGATGGTGCTAAACGATCGGCATTGAAAATTGTGCGGGAAGCGGCCTGTAATGCGTATTCCGGAAGCATTGGATCATGTCCGTTTACTGTTCTTCGTATTTCGGCCTTAATTACCTTGCCGGCTTGTGATACCCAAATATCTACCACAACGGTACCTCCTCCCTGTGCCAGGTATACCGGTACCGGTAACCTGACATGGTAGCGGTTTTCAAGGGAATAGTGGATGTTGCTTTCTCCCGAAAAAATCGTGTTGCTGATCGAATCCGGGTTTTGCCCTTCTGTCGTTTCCTCGGGCATTTCAAATTGTTTTGCTTCGGGTATCTTTTTTGAAAGCTGTTTGTTTACATCGGCAACAAGTTTTTGGGCTTCGGCGATTTCGCGCTGATATTCTTTGTCAAAAAACGGATCTTTGGTTGCTGCATCGTTTACTGCCCTGTTACTTCTTGATTGTTGAGCTGCTTTTATATTTTCGGACGAAGGCTGATTTTCATCTTCCTTCTCCGTTTCTTTCGGTAGCTCTGGCTGTACATCTTCTAGATCGGCAAATTCAATGATAACAGGCTCTTCTTTGGCTTTACCTTTTAAATTGACATCAGCCAACAAAAAACTACTGACCAGGAGGATGTGGAAAATGAGGGTTCCCATTATTCCATAGATATTGTCTTTATATAGTTGTTTCAGTTTTTGCATTGGCCGCAAAGTTAAAAACAAAGGGATTTATTTTTTATTGTTTTTTAATATTCCCAATAGTGATACGTTAATCATTAAGAGATGATCAAAAATAATCATTGATTGATTTTTGAAGTTGGGGTTAATCCTAATATCTTTAAAAAGTAATTTTGTAGCTTAATTTTCCCGGGAGCGTTTCATGGTGGTGAGATCAAGTATATTGGTTTGTCTGTTACTTGTTGTATTTCAACAGGGGTTTTCTTCTGTTTTTATGGCTGATTCCCTAAAAGCAGGCAATCCAGAGGTCAAGCTGTTTTATGATAGTTTGAAGATTAAGGCATCACGTCATGGGTTTACCCGGTTAATGTATGCAGGGCTTGTTCGTGAAAAACGTTGGTATCCGGAAATGGATGAGCAGCTACAAAATTTGATGTCGCAACGGGGAAAAACGATAGCTGCCATTCACTACAAAGGTCTTGATGTTTTTGGGCCAACTCTCCGGGATACTTCCAGGGTGACCGATTCAAAGCTTGCAGCATTTGCAAACCGGATGCACACCAAAACAAGCATGAACATTATTCGGAAGAATGTCCTTTTGGAGGTAGGAGATACGCTTGATGTTGCTAAAGTTATGGATAACGAACGTATTATCCGTTTACTGCCCTACATTAAAGATGTTCGTTTCCTGGTTTCTTTGAATCCTGATGATTCAACAAAAATTGATTTAACGGTCTTAACGAAGGATGTATTTTCTTTTGGGATTGGAAGTCATTTTGACGGGATTCGGGCAGGCAGCCTTGAGATGTACAATAAAAATATTTGGGGAGCTGGTCACCAAATCTCAGCAAAAATTGTCGGCCACGTTGACCGGGAACCGTACGTTGGCTTCGAAGGTTTTTATAAAATAAACAACATTAACGGGAACTTTGTCAACCTGGCCATGGGATATGCCAATAATTACAGGCGTGAAGGTTTTTTGTTGTCATTTGAAAAAGAATTTCTTCGTACATCGACAAAATGGGGCGGGGGACTGGATATTTACAGGCTTTTCAATTCTGATCGTTTGATTGAAGATGATCAGGTAAAAGTTGATTCGCCGTTGGATTACGGAACACTTGATTGCTGGAATGGGTATGCTTTCCAACTTTTCCGGGGGCAGCCATCACGAAATATGCAGTTGGTATTGTCTGGCCGTGTCCGTCATTTGAAGTTTTTTGACCGTCCTGGTCCCGGAGCTGACAACAACCAGTATTTTGCAAATTCAAACTTCTATTTGGGAAGCATAAGCCTGTCTAAAAGGAATTACATCCGAGACTATTTGGTTTATAGTTATGGGATTACCGAGGATATTCCTAAAGGTTTTTTACATGAATGGGTTTTGGGGTATGATGATAACGAGTTTAGCAAAAGATGGTACTCACATCTGTATTTTTCATCGGGTAATTTCATCAGGTACAAACCTTCATATTTGTTTGCATCTGTCGGCATTGGCGGTTTTTTCAATTCAAGCTGCCTGGAACAAGGACAACTGGAATTCAACGGAAGCTATATTTCCCGCTTGTTTGGGTTTGATTCGCAGAAAGTCAGGCAATTTGTCCGGCTGAAATATTTGTGTGGGATAAACCGCTTTGAACAGGAGAACCTGTTTTTGAAAAATAATGATGGGATCCGGGGCTTTTACAGTAACGAAGCTATTGGACAACAACGGCTGCTTTTAAGTCTGGAAACAGTTTTTTTTCAGAAACGGGAAATACTGAACTTCAACTTTGCCTTTTTCGGATTTGCCGATCTGGGCATAATTGGTGCATCCCGAAGCTTCATCTTTAACGAAAATTACTATGCCGGAATTGGTGCCGGGATCCGAATTCGAAACGAAAATATGGTGTTCCGCACCTTGCAGCTGAGATTGGCCTTCTATCCCAATCATCCGGCAGATGTAGGTGGTTTCGGGTTTGATTTTACAGAAATCAGCAAAAGTTCGTTTTACAGCTTTCAGCCACGCAAACCCGAAACTCTTAGGTTCCGGTAGTTTTCCTTTTACAGGTAATCGAAAAAATACTGGCTCACTTTGTTCATCAGGTGAACGCGGTCGATACCGCGGACATTGTGCGGATGCGTGGGGTATGCAAAAAAATCGACCGGCTTGTTTTGTTTGATACATTCACGCAAAAACTTCATGCTGTGTTGCATGACCACTGTTTTGTCCTGGACACCGTGTATCAGCATCAGTTTCCCGTTTAAACGGTCAATATACTTCAGCATATTCGAGTTTTTATAACCTTCCGGATTTTCCTGTGGCATGTCCATGTAGCGTTCGCCATACATGATTTCATACATCTCCCAGTCGACCACCGGGCCTCCGGCAACGCCAACTTTGAAAACGTTAGGGTGTTTCAACATGAGGTTCAGGGTCATGAACCCACCATAACTCCAACCATGAACGCCAATCCGGTCTGCATCAACGTAGGGCAGGCTTTTCAAATAGTCAACCCCTTTCATTTGGTCGGCGGTTTCTTCTACTCCCATCTGCCGGTGGATAACATCTTCGAAAGCTTGTCCCCGGTTTTCAGACCCCCGGTTGTCTAATGTGAAGGCAATGTACCCTTTCGTGGCCATGTAATATTGCCACCAGCGGGCATCATTTAGCCATGTATCGTTTACCAGCTGGGCGTGAGGACCCCCGTATACATAAATGATGACCGGGTATTTCTTTGTTTCATCAAAGTTTGGAGGAAGGATCATGCGGCAATACAAATCTGTTTTGTTATCGGCAGCTTTGATCGTGAATATTTTGTTGTCGCCTAATGAATAATCTTCCAGTGTGTTTTTGCCCTGGTGAATATTCCGGACAAGTTTGCCATCCGTTTTTACCAGGTCTGTTTTCGAGGGAACATCAAAGGCGGTCCACTGATCGACAAAAAATGCCTTGCCGGGGGAGAGTTTTGCTTCGTGTGTACCGGCATCTGCGTCCAATTTTTCAATCTTTCCGGTATTGATCCCTACTTTATAAATGTGCCGTTCAACCGGGCTGTCTTTTGTTGCCTGTATGAAAATATTCTTTTCTTTTTGATCAGGGCCGTAAAATTCGGTGACTTCCCAGTTGCCTTTCGTTATTTGGCGGATCAGTTTCCCGCTTGTATCATACAAATAGATGTGGTGCCAGCCATCCTTCCTCGACCAATAGTAGAACTGATCCGGGTTGGTTTTGGAAAACTGTATCGGATGTTGGGGCTCGACATAGGTTTTGCTTGTTTCTTCAAACAACGTTTTTACTTTTTCACCGGTTGCAGCGTCATACTGGTTTAGCTGCATCTGGTTTTGTTCGCGGTTTAGTTCTGCAATGTAAATGTACTTGTCATTCGGTCCCCAACTGATATTGGTCAGGTAATGTTCTGCCGGTTCCCCGGTTTTCACGTAGACCGTGTTGCCGGTTTCAAGGTTGTACACGCCCAGTGTGACATGGTGACTGTCCATTCCGGCCATTGGATATTTGACCGGGGTATCCTCTGCTTCGCGGGTCATGAAATCAACCAGCGGGTAATCCTTCACCATGCTTTCATCTTTCCGGTAAAAAGCCAGCAGCTTGCCTGAATTTGACCAAAAAGTACCTTTCTCAATGCCAAACTCGCGCCGGTGGACTTCTTGTCCGCAAACTATTCCCGGAACTGTTTCATGCGTTAGCTGAGTTTCTTTTTCGCCGTTCAGTATAAAGAGGTTTTGCCCTTTGACGTAAGCCAGATGATTGTTGACAGTACAAAAATCGAGTTTGTCGGCTTCTTCGGGAACTGTCAGGTTCAATTCTACCTGTCTGGTCTTTAAGTTGTAGAGCAGAATGTTTTTATCATTCGTGATATTTAGATGATTTTCGTCGGTGAAGGAAAACGAGGGAAACCTTCTGAACGACAAGTTCAAATTCTGAAAGTCGTTAAGGGTTGAAAGAACGGATGGTGCAGAACTCTTGATGGTTTCCGACCAAAGCGTGTCGTTTTCAACGTACGCAAATGTTTCATCATTTTTCCACTGCAACTGCTTTGGCTGATCGGGCAGCAGGTAGGTATATCGTCCAATAATGGCATTTTCAATTGTCATTTCTTTCTGTGCAAAAACTGCGGTGGAGATCAGTCCTAAAACGAACAGTAATAATGATGTTTTCATAGATTAATTTTTAATTGGGGTAAAACTAAAGTTGAAATGTTTCTGAGAAAATGAGTTATCGCACCAAACGATTCATTACAGTAGCTAACTGAAGAGGTTGAGGATTTCTTCTTTTGTAATGGCTCTGAACGGGTTGTTCGAGTTGATGAATTTCTCGGCCAGCGATGCTTTTCGTTCCTGCAGTTGTATGATTTTCTCTTCAATGCTATCCTCGGTAATAAAACGGTAAACAATTACTTTTTTGTCCTGTCCAATCCGGTGGGCGCGGTTAATGGCCTGCAATTCGGCTGCCGGGTTCCACCATGGGTCAATAATGAAAACATAATCGGCCGAAGTAAGGTTCAACCCAACTCCGCCAGCCTTGAGCGAGATCAGGAAAATCCGGTTTTCCGGGTCATTCTGAAAATTGTCGATTACCTGCTTGCGGTTGGTTGTTTGCCCGGTCAGGATGGAGTATTTCCACTTTTTCGATTCGATTTGCTCTTTGACCAGTTCCAGGTGTTTGACAAAAGAGGAGAAAATCAACACCTTGTGCTTTTCGGCAACGATGCTCTCCAGTGCCTGGAAAATCTCATCGAACTTGCCCGATTCGCTTTCGTCGGCATCTTTGAGCATTGATGGGTGGTTGGCCAGTTGCCGGAGCTTGGTAAGCCCCTGCAAAACCACGAAGGTTGATTTTTCCAACCCTTCTTTTTCAATATTTTCAAGAATACTGTTGCGCACAGCCGATTTTTCCTGTTCATAAATCCGCTTCTGGTCACCTGTCATTTGGCAATAGCGGATTTGCTCGGTAAGTGGTGGTAAGTCACGCGCGACCTGCTCTTTGGTGCGGCGCAACACAAACGGCCGGATCAGGGTTTGCAGTTTTTCCTGTTTCTCCGGGTCGTTTTTCTTTTCAATCGGGGTGATAAATTCGCGCTTAAAATAAGCCAGGTTCCCCAGTAGCCCTTTGTTGATGAAGTTGATCTGCGACCACAAATCAGACAGGGAATTCTCGATCGGCGTTCCTGTTAACACCAACCGGTGCCGGGCTTTCAGCTGGCTGACCGTTTGATAGGTCTTAGAGCCGGGGTTCTTGATGTTCTGGCTTTCATCCAAAATCAGGTAAAAGAATTCATGGTCTTTCAATGTGTCAAAATCATTTCGCACAGTGCCGTAAGTGGTCAGGATAATATCGTAATAATGCAAAAGGCCACGGAAAGCGCCTGCTTTTTTACGCTGGATCCCAAAATGCTTGTAAACCTTCAACGATGGTGTAAACTTCCGGATTTCGTTCTCCCAGTTGTGGATCAATGAAGTGGGCATCACAATCATTGTGGCGGTTTGCTGGTTCTCTTCTGTTTCACTCTCCTGCGTTGCAAACAGGCTTTCATGGCCGGGCAAAGCGCTAAACTCCATTGCCGGCATGCTTCTCTTCAGTCGCTTTAATTTCAAGAGAAGGGTTAGTGTTTGCAGGGTTTTTCCAAGTCCCATGTCATCGGCCAGGCAACCGCCAAACTGGTGCTCGTAAAGGTGGTACATCCACGAAAAACCTTCTTCCTGGTAGGAGCGGAGCGTGGCCTGCACGTTTTGAGGTAGCGCCACCTGTTTGCCCGCGTTCTTCCCAATGTCCTGCAACCGCTGGAAAAAGCTTTTGTCAATTCCTTTCAACCGTTTTTGAAGCAGTTGAAAATGATGCTTTTTCAGGCGGAGGCTATGTCCTTCCTTTTGTGCAAACGGGAGCAGGTCCTGGTATTCGGTGAACCATTCTTTGGGGAGAATGGCCACTTCGCCGTTTGGCAGCTCAAACTCGCGAATGTCGTTTAAAATGTATTTCCGGAGTTTGATAAAGGGGATTTGATAATCGCCAAAACTCACGTTGGCATAAATGTCGAACCAGTCATCGCTGGTTTTAATCTGGACATCAATTTTTTGTTCCTCGGTGGAATAGTGCTTTTCGTATTGGTTTTGTTGCAGCAGGAACCCGGCATTAACCAATTCCTGCTTGTTTTTATTGAGCCAGTTCACCAACTCGTAAAGCCGGTCTTTGTCGCTTAGCATTTCTGCGCCCAGCGGGAAATAACTGCCGTTTTCTTCTTTCAATCCAAGAGATGAAAGCAATTGCAGGTTTTCCGTTTCCCATTGCCGGTCGCGGTTGATTTTTGTGAAATGATAGGTGCCGTTTTGTTGTTGCAGGTTGACCACAACCTCGGTTTGACTATTCGACAGGTATTCGCTCGTTCCGTACCTGAATTTGGGCAGGAAAACAGCTTCCATGCGCAGGTTTGGCTCCAGCGAAAGGATGGCATGTTTGTCGCTTTCGCCCTCGGTAACCAAAAAGCCCGATGCTTTTACCCGGTGCTCTTTGATGGTGTTCGCAACAAAGCTTTTGTAGTATTTCTCCTCGACCTGGGCCGGAATAAAAACGGATTCTTTTTCGAAGAAGGGGAGCAACTTTTTTGCACTGATCTTTTCAAATACAAACAGCCGGTTTTGCCAGGTAAGGGCACACGGCTCGCTGCATACCAGCGTAACCGTTTTGTGTAGCAGTTTCAAGGGCGTATTATCCTGGTACAGTTCAAGGCTGTAGCGTGTCCCTTGTGTATTCCGGTCGAACCGGAAAAGGCACTGTGCATAATCCGGGTGAACCGTGATCAGGTCTTCATCATACAGGTTGGAGTATTTGGCTTGTTTGTTGAACAGGCGCGTGTTGCCGTTCATCAGTACATGGATGATGCGTGTCATGTATTTGTCGATGTACGGGCTGATGTGGTTTTCGAAAAGGTCGGGATCCATTTGCTGGAAGAATTTGCCGGGCTCTTTCTTTTTCGAAAACTTCTGTACCAGGTTTTCATCGCTATACTGCTCAATCAATTTCACAAGCGTAGCCTGTTCTTCATTCAGGTTCAACGGGGCAATATCACGCTGCTTTACCAGCTTGGTAATCGTGTAAAATTGCACCCGTTTTTCAATCATAAAAGCTTGAAAAACGAACCCAAATGTCCGGTGCTCGGTCAATCCAACTATCAGTTCCTGCGGCATGTCAAATCCTGAAATATAAAACTCAATTCAAAATGAGGGCCTTCGCAAAAAATCCGTTTCGAACGCCCAAAACTTCAAATATACATGAATTTGTAAAACGAGCAGGGACGGAGCTTGAAATTTATTGGTGCAAGTTGGATGTTTCTTTGTTTCACCAGGCATAGCCGGTGGCAGAAGAAACAGTTCTATTTCTTTAAACTTTCGATTGTTTCCCGTATGCCGGCTTTGGGCGCTGTGGCTGTAATCCCGAAACGTTTCTCAAATTTGGTACTGTCGAAAATATAATCCTGCTCATATTGGTAAAGCATTTCCGGGAATTCGCGCATAACAGGCACAAATAGTCCGATTAATTGTACCATCCATTTAGGCACTTTTTGAACTTTAGGATCTACGCTGAGTTCATCGGCAATTAGCCTGACCCAATCCATTGTAGTCAGCCCTTCTTTGGTGGTAGGTAAGTGCCATTCCTGATTGTAAGCGTCGCTTGTATTACCCAAAATGGCTGTTGCTTTGGCTGCATCAGGTGTGTAGGTGTAAGTATGGATTTTATTGGCATCCCCAAAGACCTGGGCTTTTTTCCCTTTCAGATAGTTGTTTGCAACCATGATGTTTAGGATACTATTCTTGTTGTCAGGGCCGTAAAAATCAGCAGACCTGGCGATCAGGGCATTTAGGTTGTTTTTCTCGACTTCGTTCATAATTAATTCGCGGACTTTTTGCCTGACCTTGCCTTTCTCGCTGGGTGGCAGAATTTGTGAATCTTCGGTCATATGGGGAATAGCCGATTTTGAGTACATGTACATATTGTCGAAAAATACCAGTTTGGTATCGTATTTTTTGCACGAGTTTATCACCTCCTGAATGAACGACGGCCATACCTCTTGCCATATTTTGAGATTGTATTGAAAACCGATAGTTACATATACGATTTCGCTTCCTTTTATTGCGGTATCAATCTGGTCGCGGTTGCTGACATCAAGCGGAAAAAGCTCATCGCTGGCATTCACCCTTTGGGGATTCCGGCTGACGAGCCGGATTTGATCGGTATATTTTTTCAGTTCTAAGGCCAACGGGTGACCAATTGCTCCACCTGAGCCTAAAATTGTTTGCTTCTTGTTTTCCATTGTTCAAAATTGTTAGTGTGCTTATCCGAATTTCTCAATTCATTATTGAGTTTCCTCTTGAAATTCTGGTTGGCTGTTCAACAGCCGTCAAAATTCAACCCAATTGGTAAAACAGGCAACAGTCATTTTTGGTTTGAACTTATTTATTCGGTAAACGATCGGTTTTCCACCGCCAAAGAGAATAGTTTTGTGAATATAATGGGGGTCCGGCTCCAATATCATGATTTGGCCCGATTAACCACTCCGTAAAAGAAGAAATTGAATGCCTGCCTGGATGGGTTTTTACCGAAATCTGGCTGAAAAATGTTGAAAACTTTCCGCAATTCCCCGTTTTTAACAGAAGATTTTTTGAATTGTATTTGGTAGATTTAGGGATGTTAAAAGATCACCTGAGATAATGGTTGAGGATGTCTGAAATAGATTAGCATTGTGCTTAATCCAATGAATTTTATTAGAACGACATGAATTATAAAAAAAATCGTATGAGACTTTTCAGCGTAGTAATACTTATTTTGCTTCTTTCCGCTTGTTCTGCTAAGCGATACTACTTAACGGATCAAGGAAAAGATAAAAAGTTTTTATTGGAGAAAATTCATGATATGAAGAGGCAAGGATTAGCCGGAGAAAAACCAATTTTGGTCATCGACGGGGTGCCTTATCGCTTCGATTATGAGTTGAAAGCAGATACCTTGCATTTGAAGAAAGAGCAGATCAAGCAAATTGATGTGTTGAAAAGAGATATGGGTATTCAGATTTACGGTGACTTTGCCCGCGATGGTGTATTGTTGATAACCACGAAATAGAGCAGTGTGGTTGACATTGCTTCCGCCCCTTCAGGGCTAAGTTCTTCCTTCGGCATGGAAACAACAGGGCGTTGCCCTGCCTTGTTGCTTTTGCACCTTTGGTGCAGGGGATTTGATTGGAAGAATTGGGATGCAAAAGAAAAAGCCCAACGGGCTTACAACATCAGCATGGGGCACCGCCCTATGAAATAGAGACGCAAGAAGATGGACAAGTTACCCTGTAGGGGTAAAAGTACATTCCTTGCTTGTAATCTTTTAAGGATCAGATTATTCAGTGTCTTCTGGATTTTTCCAACTGTTTTTAAGTAAATGTTAATTTCCATGTATCGTTTCTTTTCGTTCGCCCGTACATTAATCTATAGGGACGAAAGCTGTTGTCAGGATGAAGAAGGGACGATTGGTGTTGACGATAGCATTGGGATTGATATGTAGCTCGTTTATTCGAGCATTTGGACAGCCAGCAGGAGAAGATTTCAATGAAATACTTCAGATTCCTTTGTACTTTTCCGAAGCCACTCCTGAAAGCCCAATCGGCATATTTTCCCTCAATTTTCCATTCTATTTTCCGACATCAAAACCAGTAAAAAACCAGTTATCACTGGCCTTTACCATGGGCAACACCTGGCATCCGCAGGCCCATTTCTACTATCCCCAAAACCTGAGTCCCGAGCAAAAAGCTGAAGTTCGGGGGATGTTTATGACCCAACGTCCGGGATACTTTGAAAAGATGGGAATCGAGACCAAGGTGAAAATGTTTCAATCAGACGGTGTCCTGGAGCATTACAAGTTTTCATATCTCACAAACTGGAGGGGCAAACACAGTTTAATCCTGAATTTCAACCTGCATCAGCTTGCGGGGGGAGAGTCGTGGATCAACTATCCGGCCAGTGACCGTTTTATCGAGTACATTCATTCGAATTTTGCAACAGAAGACAATTTTAGCAGGAAACTTTTCCCTTTCAATAAAGCCTTTATCCAGTTTAATGATGAGTCGGGCGATTCATTCCGGAAGGACAAAGGGGATATTTTTACAAGTGTTTTGGATGGCCATTATTACCGGCAACTGCATCATTACAGGGGCAACAACTTCTATTTTTCATCACAGGTGGGCGCTCACCTGTCTGTCCCGTTAAATCAGCTTCACCCGTATATTATACCGGGCATTTCAGCCGGATTTCGGACCGACTTTCGGCTTTTGCCCAGATGTTCGTTTACACTGGCTGCAACCGGAGGGGTAACCGATCAGACTTTTCTGAAAGTGGGGAAGGAGGTAAAAGCAATTGACTGGAAATACAGAAAGAATGCCCAAACTTTTGGCTGTTTCAATTTCATGTTGAAAAAGAAAAAATCGCTAATGCTGGGTGTTTTGTTGAATTACCAGGACCCGTTGATGAAAGGCTACTATTTTACACGGGATGAAACCGGATATGAAGAAATTGGCATTCAGTTTTTAACAGCAGGTGAAACCTGGGAAGGAGAGCCGGTCACCAATCGGTTTAACCATTCCAAGCTGACTCCTGCGGCACTTTATTTTTTCTCAATCAGGACCTGTTTTATGGTCGGGTTCCGGAAGAATGGCAATGAACTGATTATTTATGCCGGTCAGGATAATTTTGTGGTCAATAATGCACCCGATATTCAGTATAGCTTCCAATACCGGTTTTCGCCATTTGATAAAAAGTATGGAAAACTTTTGAGCTGGCTTCAAAAACCGAAATAGTTCGCTCATTTCCTGCTAAACCAATACGGTTGATATTCATTTTTCAGTGCTGTCCGCTGTAAAACTGTTCTATAAATATTAAATCAGAAAGAAAAAAATGTGAAACAGGCCGTTTGTTGAATTACACATTGCTATTTTTGTGCTGCAAAAAAGAAATCGATTATACCCGAAATGAACCAAATTATTAAGACCGAACAGTTTTCGGAGAATGTGGTCAAGCTGGTGGTGCATGCGCCCCGGATTGCCCGCGCCCGGAAACCCGGACATTTTATTATCCTGCGTATTGACGAGAAAGGGGAACGCATACCGCTTACAATTGCGGAAGCTGATGAGAACGCAGGAACCATAACACTTGTAGCCCAAAAGGTTGGGGTGACTTCAAAACGGCTTTGCGAAATGCAGCCCGGCGACCGGATTATGGATATGGTTGGCCCGCTTGGCCGTGCTACCGAAATACACAAGGTGGGCACCGTTTTGGCTTGTGGCGGCGGCGTTGGTGTTGCCCCGTTGTTGCCCATTGTTGAGGGATTTAAGAAGGCCGGGAACCGCGTGGTTACGATCCTGGCTGCCCGCAGCAAAGACCTGATCATCCTGGAAGATGAAATCCGCAAATGGTCGGACGATGTCATCATTATGACTGACGACGGTTCGTACGGAACGAAAGGTCTGGTAACTACCGGTGCCGAGCAGGTGATCCTGCGCGAAAAGGTAGACGAATGCATTGCCATTGGTCCGGCTGTGATGATGAAATTTACTTCGTTGCTGACTAAAAAATACGATATCCCCACCCAAGCCAGCCTAAATGCCATTATGGTTGACGGAACTGGCATGTGCGGCGCTTGCCGGGTAACTGTTGGGGGGCAAACTAAATTTACCTGTGTGGATGGCCCTGAGTTTGACGCCCATCAGATTGATTTTGATGAGTTGCTACTCCGGTTGGGGGGATATAAAGAAGAAGAAGTTGCCGCGTTCGAACGGTTTTTACAAATTCAAAACAGCTAAAAAGATGCAGGAATACCTGAAACAGGAACGTGAACAAGCGTGGCGGGTAGAGCTGCGTAACCTGATAAAAAATAAAGAACGTACCGATATTCCCCGGGTGAAGATGCCGGAAATGGATCCGATGAAACGCATTTGCTACCAGGACCGGGAAGTGAACCTTGGACTGGAAGTGGCAAGCGCCCGAAGGGAGGCTTCGCGTTGTATGGATTGTGTGAACCCAACTTGTATTGAAGGTTGTCCGGTTAGCATCAATATTCCGAAGTTCGTAAAAAATATTGAACGTGGCGAGATTCTCGAAGCAGCTAAAACATTGAAGGAAACGTCGGCGCTTCCGGCAGTTTGCGGACGTGTTTGCCCGCAGGAAAAGCAGTGTGAGGCCAGTTGCTTTTACACGCAAAAACTGAAAAAAGACCCGGTGGCTATTGGTTACCTGGAGCGTTTCGCTGCCGATTATGAACGCGAAAGCGGACAGATTTCGGTGCCTGAAGTTGCCCCTGCAAATGGCATCAAGGTAGCGGCAATTGGTTCAGGCCCGGCATCGCTGGCGTTTGCCGGCGATATGATCAAGCTGGGCTACGAAGTGACCGTGTTTGAAGCGTTACACGAGATTGGCGGTGTGTTGAAATATGGCATTCCCGAGTTCCGTCTTCCCAATAGTATTGTGGATGTGGAACTGGAAAACCTGCAAAAAATGGGTGTCCGTTTCGAACGGAATTTCATTGTTGGTCGCACTGCTACTTTCGATGATTTGAAGGCTGAAGGCTATCAGGCATTTTTTGTTGCCAGCGGCGCCGGTTTGCCCCGGTTTATGAATGTACCGGGTGAAAACTACAACGGCATTCTTTCGTCAAACGAATACCTGACCAGGGTGAACCTGATGAATGCTGCCAGCGATGAGTTCGATACCCCTGTGCTGAAGGGAAAAAATGTTGCCGTCATTGGCGGCGGTAATACCGCGATGGACTCGGTGCGTACTGCCAAGCGTTTGGGCGCTGAGCGTTCGATGATTATTTATCGCCGTTCGCGCGAGGAAATGCCAGCCCGTGTAGAGGAAGTTCATCATGCCGAAGAAGAAGGCATTGAATTTATCAACCTGGCAAACCCGGTGGAGTACTTTGCCGACGAGAAAGGACGTGTCAACCGCATGCGCATTCAGCGGATGGAGCTTGGTGAGCCGGATGCATCGGGCAGAAGGCGCCCGGTTGTTATTGAAGGCTCGGAATATGATATTGCCGTTGATGTGGTTGTGGTGGCCATTGGGGTTTCGCCCAACCCGCTTATCCCGTCAGCATTGCCCGAGTTGAAAGTAAGCCGCTGGGGAACCATCGAAGTAGATGCCGATACCATGCAGAGCTCAATTCCTGAGCTTTTTGCCGGAGGCGATATTGTCCGGGGCGGTGCAACTGTTATCCTGGCTATGGGCGATGGTCGGCGTGCTGCCGCCGGTATGCACGGTTATTTGATGGAAACAGTTGGAAAGAAGAAAGTTGTGAGTCACGAGTAGTAAAATACAGAGAATCAAGAATCGAATATCAAGTATCAAGAATATGGCTAATTTATCAACCCGTTTTTTCGGTTTAGAACTAAAAAGCCCGGTGATTGCAGCAAGTTGCAGCATGACCGGAAATATGGATCAAATCAGGAAAATAGCAGAGGCAGGAGCCGGTGCAGTCGTTTTGAAATCGTTATTCGAAGAAGAAATATATTTCCAGTTGCAGGAAGAACTGAGTGAACGAAAAGAGCTGGAAGCTGATCCTGAGTATTTGGATTATTTTGACTACGTCATCAAGGAAGAAAGCCTGAATAAATATATCAACTTGATCCGCGAAGCAAAATCAGAAATTGATATTCCGGTTATTGCCAGCGTGAACTGCATCAGTTCGTCGGAGTGGACGGTGTTTGCCAAAAAGTTGCAGGAAGCAGGCGCTGATGCCATTGAGCTGAACCTGTTCATTATTCCGGCCACCAGTGAGAAAAGCAGCGCTGCAAACGAGCAGTTCTATTTTGAAACGGTCAAAAAAGTACTGGAAACCGTTACAATTCCGGTTACCATCAAAATCAGTCATTATTTTTCAAACCTGGCCAAAGTTATCAAAGAGCTTTCGGCAACAGGAATTGCCGGTATCACCTTGTTCAACCGGTTTTATTCACCGGATATCGATATTGAAAGTGAGAGCCTGGCAACTGCGGATATTTTTAGCGCTGAAAATGAATACCTGTTGCCCCTGAGGTGGACGGGGATCATGTCGGCAAAAGCTGATTGCCCGATCGCTGCGACCACAGGCATCCACAATGCCGAAACGGCGTTGAAATTGTTGTTGGCTGGGGCCAGTGCTGTTCAGGTGGCATCGGTTTTATATACTGACGGGATTGATGCAATTACTAAAATGAATGAAGGTATTACCCGGTGGATGGATGCAAAATCGTATAAAACGATTGCTGATTTTAAAGGAAAACTCAGTATCCAGGCCAAGAATGCTGTTACCTACGAACGGGTGCAGTTTATGACTTATTTTGGCGGGAAAGATTATTAGCGCCTAAAACAAACTCCTTCAATATGAAGCAACAGAATGTTGGTCGTCCGGTTAGCGGGGCTGATTTTCTGTTGCTTTTTTGTTTTTGCCCAGCAAGTCAATATGGTAATCTTCAAAAACAATTGCAATCGCAATTTTTACAAGAAAAGTAAAAAACAGGGAGCCCAGCGAGAAAATCATCGTTGCCGTCTGAATCTCTGTGAGCGACGGGGTATACACATAAATCTGTCCTAAAACGTCGGGGGTAAATCCAGGGATGATTAATGCAATTCCTTTCTCGACATAAACACTGGCATAAATTAAAACAGCGCCAATATTGAGTGTCACAAAATTCTTCCGGGTTTTGGGGATGAGGAACAGTAAGAATGCTATGCATCCCATAGCTATTGACGACCAACTGTAAACGACTATCTCCTTATTGTCGCCAATCCCAAACAGCATGTATTTCCAGTATAAAATGTGCTCTGTGCCAGAATAAAACTCTTTGAAAAGCTCAGCAATGGTGAAGAAAATATATATGAACATGGCATAAACCATCAGTTCGGCGATCTTCCAGATTGCTTCGTCTTTTATTTCAAACCGGGTCATTTTTCGGAGAATCTGGAATAAGATGAGGAGGATGGCCGGCCCGGAGCAAAAAGCCGAGGCCAGGAAACGTGGCGCAAGCAAGGCGCTGTTCCAAAACGGACGGGCGGGCAGGGCATTATAAAGAAAAGCTGTTACTGTGTGGATGCCGACAGCCATGGGAATGCTGATAAAAACCAAAGTCATTACCATGGATTTGTTGTATTCTTTCTTGTAAAAAATAGCATATAGCAAATGACTGACTACCCATAAATTGAGGAGCAGATAGAAAATGAGAAAGAAGAAGTCCCATGATAGCATAGAGGAGGGGAAGTTCATCGTTCCAACGATTGGGAGCATGTGCCAGAATCGCAGCGGGTTTCCAATATCGACCACAATAAATGAGATGGACATGATAACAGCGCAAACAGCCAGCAGTTCGCCAAAGATGACGATTTCCTTAATGGGCTTCCAGTTATAAATATAGGCCGGGATGACCAGCATGACAGCAGCGGCAGCGATCCCAACCAGAAACGTAAAATTGCCAATGTAGAATGCCCATGAAACAGAATCGCGCATGTGCGTTTTGATTAATCCTTCGCTTAATTGGCCTGCATACCCAAAAGCTCCCCACAGAAAAAGTAAAAACAGAAATATCAGCCAGGCATAATAAGTTCTGGTCCCCCGAAAGATTATTTTAAAGCTACCTATTGTAAAAAGGATGAAATTCATAAGATTCTTTGTTAGTTTTTTCCTAAAAGCTTTTCAATCAAATTACGACTTCCGTATCCATTCGGGTTAAATTCCGAAGAAATAGTAAAATTTTGGCTGTGTGTTTAGTTCCTGCTTCAATATGAGAACCCGCTTGTTTTCAAGGATGTACCTGATTTCGCTTTCCGGATCGAGCAGATTGCCGAATTTCCGGGCGCCAACCGGGCAGACTTCTACACATGCGGGGTATCTGCCTTCGCGTGCACGCTGAATACAGAATGTACATTTTTCAACCACACCTTTCATGCGTGGCCTGTTGCCCAGGTAATGCATGTCATTATTCATTTCATCCACCGGTATTGATGGTTCACCCCAATTGAAATGCCTGGCGCCATAAGGGCATGCGGCCATGCAATACCGACAGCCAATACACCAGTTGTAATCAATCACCGTGATTCCGTCTGGTTCCTGCCAGGTGGCCTTAACCGGACAAACCTTCACGCAAGGCGGGTTTTTACATTGCTGACAGGCCATTGGTACATAAAAATAGCCTGGTTCGGGAACTTTATCCGGGTTATAAAAAGCGTTGGAATCGGCAAAGTCAATCCCTTTTTCTTTTTCCATCTGGAGAACCTGGATCCAATGAATCTGCGGATCGCGCGACTGGTTGTTTTCTTTTACACAGGCGTAAACACAACGGCGGCAGCCAATACACCTGGACAAGTCCAAAGCATAACCAAATAAAACTCCCTCGGTTGCCGGCTTGTCTGAAACACGAAATTCTTTTCCATACTTTTCTTTGTATTTCAGTTCCAGGTTTTTTATGATTTCATCTTTTTCTTTTCGCGAAAGAACTTTGAAGTTTCGCTGCAGAAATTCATCAATTTCTTTCATGTTGCAACCGGCAAGTGCCAGTGCCGAGAAGGAAGCCAGTGATAGGCTTTTTAAAAACGAACGTCTTGAATTTTCTTTTTTCATTGCAGCAATTTTTTCATCGAAATACTTACTCAATATCTTTTTGCCTGATAGGTGGCGGTTCCGGTGTCAATTTTTTAAACCGGGGAGAGTGTGGGTTGTGGCAGTGGACACAAAGCAAATATTCCTTTTTGCCATTCCAGTAACCTGTTCTTTTTCCATGCACACCAACCTTCCAATCCCTGAGTTTTTCACCGTGGCATTGCCCGCATAACTTGTACGATTCTTTGAAATCGAGCAACCGTCCGCTGGCAAGCCGGAGTGAGTCGCGGTTGTTCAGGTCATGACAATCGAGGCACCAGCGGTTTTCGCTGTCGTGGTCAAATATGGCCGAAATATCATCGTGCATGTCAACCAACGTTCTTCTTTCGGGGTTTGGTTCCATTTCCGAGTGGCAATCGGAGCATGGGAAAATACCTTCAGTAAAAGGAGGGGCTTCGACAGCGATTTCTGTATTTGAATCACCATGACTGGTTTGTTCTTTTGCCTGTATTTCTTTCAGGTTTGTGGTTGTTTCCGGTTTTGGATTACCATTGTTGCACCCCGAAAGTATCAGTCCCGGAATTATCAATTTCAGAAAAACTGCTTTCATCGATTCGTATTTGTTATTCATGTGAACTGTATTTCGTTTTAGGATTTACTCCTTCTTTTTAGCTGAAAATTTCGTGTATATTATTGAAACAGTAATCGATATAATGGCAAGGAAAAGAAACATCAGTACCCGAATGCCAATGCTAATCTCGGATAGGTCGAACAAAATGAGTTTTATAGCCGAAGCAAGTAAAGCACCAATTGCCAGCCAACGGTATTTGATGTTTCGCAGAATACGACTGACAGCAAAAAACAAAATGGCTGCAATCATCCACGAAACCGTTATCAGCGAGACCGGAAATGCATGGTAAAACGCAACGAGTGTCATTGTAAAACCACCCGAGAGATAGAGGTTGCGGATTAATTCGGTCTTGATATTCAGTCGTTCCTTTTTCCAGTTGATTATTCTTGCCGTAATAAAAGCTACTACCATAAATGAGAAATTAGTCGGACTGGAAATATCCTGCCCCGCCAGGTATAAAATGAGCAGGCCTGCAAACAGGATGGTGTTCATAACGACGATAAAGCGGGAACGAAACCAGAGCGCCATTGAAACTACCAGCAAACTTTGTAACGCCAGTAACATGTATGCTTTGGGGAACAATAAAATGCCATAGAAAGCGACACTCATCGCCATGAATCCATACAGGGCATACATCGACGCTGTAATTTTCAGGGATGATTTTGCCTGAAGGATGATGGAATAGGCAATACATAAAACGGCAATGGCAGCAAAAACAGGCACGAAGTTTTTGCTCAACCAGGTAACAATAATCAAAGCCAGTACGAATGAGAAATTTATCCCGTTCCACACGACTGATGATATAATAAAATCGTCTGAAATATTTTCTTTTTGAGGGATGATCGCCAACATTGAAAAAATGAGACCACTGGCAAGAAAATAAATATATCCGCTCCCAAGAGATGGAATAAACTCCGGATTGTTTCCCAGCAGTGGATTATTTAGAAGCCAGTTTAAATGTGATAGATAAGTTAGCAGAATAAAGATGAAAGCCAGTTTTATCCAGCCAAAACGGTAATAGAGAATGACTGAAACCAAGGCTGCGATACTCGTCATGACAGGTATGAACGAAATTGAATTGCTCATGATGCCGGAAATAAGGAGCATCAGAAGTACCATGCCTGCCATGGTTTGAGATTTCTGCCGATAAGCCAGCGCAAAGAGGCCGGTCAATACAATCAACAGAATTGCGATTCCCGCAATTTGGCTCCCAATCAGAGGTTCAGTTGAGGCAAAATGGAGCCGCAGGGTAACATAGATTAATAATAAATGACCAGTGTAGACAAACAATTTTGACAAATAAGAATATGCAGCCCTGCTTAAATAACCTACAGCATAAATTGCGGCAACAGAGATGTATCCGATTAGAGGGGACAAAATTGGGTAGCCCGAGCGATGCAGGTACTGTACCAAGAAGGAAATGCCGAAAAGTAAGACGATGTTTCCCAGCCAGGCCATTCCGTATTGGCCAATGCGGAACTCAATGGAATCGTCATCTTTGCCCCGTATCAGTTGTTGATTGATGGCGGTACCGTCTGAATCAGTAACACTATCAATGGACTGACCTTTCCACGTCCCTTTCTCCTGCAAGGCCGATTCTATTCGCTCTATCCGGTCGTTTAATCGTTTTAATTCATCCCGGAGAGCACTTAAGTCATTGCTTTTGGAATTATCTCTGTCCATTGTCCATTTTCAATATTTCAAATTGTATCAGAACAAGTTATACGGGCGTATTTGAACTGTTTCTTGGACTTTTACGCAAACAATGTTTTTCCATCACATTGGCAAGAATGATATAAGTCAATAAAAAAGAAGAGATATTGCAATTATTCTGTTTGGGATAAGCCGTATGGTCCGAATGTTTTTTATTGTGCTTATAATGCCCGATTAACAATTTAACGCATTTTTGCCCCGTTCTTGGAAGAAGATCAGTTGATAAAGCTTATTTTTGAACCTAATTTTGCTAACTGAATATTTTTTACCACAATAACACGAATTTTTGCAGTCATGAAGTATCGTTTTTTATCTTTCATTTTAATGATATTCTTTGTTTCCGGTAGTTTCGGTGTGTTTGCATATACCGATAAAATACCGGGAGTTGACGTAGATTATGCCGGATTAAAAAGCGATCTGCCTGTTGTTGTGAAACAGGACAAAACACCTTCATTTTTAGTTTACAAGGTAAAACGGAAAAATACCCTTCATTATATAGCCAAACGTTTCGGTGTTGAAATTGAAGACATCCTGAGGTATAATCCCGAAGCCCGGAACGGAATTAAAGCCGGACAGAAATTGAGGATACCTGACAAGGCGACTTTGCTTGAAGATGCAAGGAAATCTCAACAGGAAAAAGAAGCAGAGAAGCTATTGGAGCAGGGGATTGTTCATAAGGTAGTTGGTGGTGAAACGTTGTATTCAATTTCGAAAAAGTATAATTGTACAATTACGTCAATACAGCAGCTGAACCCAGCTGTAAGGCAAGGGCTTCGCATTGGTATGGAATTGAAAATACCGGTTGGCGAACAGGCCGGACAAGCAACAGGTGATCAGCAGAAGGAAGGCTATTTTATTCATTTGGTTGAAAGTGGCGAAACATTTTGGAGATTGGAAAAAACGTACCAGGTTTCCCGTGAAGAACTTGAAGACTTGAACCCGTCATTGCAGAACGGCCTTCAGGCTGGGCTGAAAATTCGTATTCCGTTGCGCAATGTGCCCGAAATACAGGTGATTCCGACCAATGAACAGGCATTTGAAAAATACGAGGTGTCGCGCGGTGAAACGTTGTACCGCATTTCCAAACGGTTTGATGTAAAAATACCGGAACTGAAGCGAGTGAACCCGGTTTTAAACTACCGTAGTTTAATTGCCGGCGAAACCATTCTCATTCCTAAAATGCAAGCTGTAGTGCCGGAAAAACCCGCTGAATCAGAAATTGTTGTTCAGGAACCGGTTACTGTACCGGCAGCCCATCCTGATTACTCTGTTAAGATTTTGAATGAACAGGTTCTTTTGAATTGTCAACCTGATTCGATGGCAAAATTTAAAAAGTATGATGTTGGCGTGCTTTTGCCTTTGTATTTAAATGCAAACGATACGGTAAACCGGGTGAGAGTGACCTTTGATGAAATGTTGCAGGACTCAGCATTGATGTCCCGTATAAAAGATGCTTCGGAGCTTCCAGTTGACTCATTCCGGCAACGAACAGACAAAATTGTTTATGCCCGTTCAGAGAATTTTATTCACTTTTATGAAGGCGTATTATTGGCTGTTGACAGTCTGAAAAGGGCAGGGATGCATGTTGATGTTCATGTTTTCGATACTAATCAAAGCAAGGCTGTTATTGACTCATTGATTCAACTGGATGTTTTCAGGGAACTAGATCTGATTATTGGCCCGGTGTTTCCCGAGCTTCAATCTACAGTTTCCGATTTTGCTTACAAAAACCGCATTCCGATGGTTTCACCGTTGTCGGCTTCAGGTACTTTCGAAACAAAGAACCCTTATTATTTCAAAGTGAATCCAAGTAAGGAATTGCTGATCCGGAAAACGGCTGATTACATTACGGAAGAATATTTTGACAAAAACCTGATTGTACTGCAGATGGGAGAATACAAGCATCTGCCCGAAGCTGAACTGGTAGATTTATGTCGGGAGAAGTTTTTCTTTTCGGGTTATAATAACCAAACCCAACAGGTTCTTTTCCATGAATATAATTTTCCGGTGGAAGGGTACTGGGGGTTGACGCGTATTTTATCCAAAGATCAGGAGAACGTGTTTTTGATCCCTTCGGAGACAGAAGCCCAGGTGAGTGTGGCAATTACCAACCTGAATGCACTGGCTGAAGATTACCCGGTAACGCTTGTTGGTTTATCCAATTTTCAACGCTACAAGAGTATTCAAACTGAATATTTCCACCATACAAACCTGAATTTGCTGAGCCCGTATTTTGTTGATTATAAATCGAAGGAGGTCAATCAGTTTATACTGAAGTTCAGGCGGGATTTCGCGGCTGAACCAAACCAGTTCAGCTTTCAGGGATATGATGTCGCTTTCTACTTTATGTCGGCTTTGTATAATTACGGCAATGATTTCATTGATTGTCTTCCTGCCATGCATGTGAACCTGACCCAGTGCGATTTCAATTTTGATAAGGTAAGCCGGTATGGCGGATATATGAACCAGGGATTATTCATACTCAATTATGGACACGATTACCGTGTGACCAGCCCGGGGATTGTTGGCAAGCCAAACGCTTATTTGCCCGGCGAATAAAAAAGGGGAAATGATTGCTCACTTCCCCCCAGACCAATGATGATCTGTCTTGCTAAAAACCAAAATTCTTAAATGTTGTTTTAATGCGCTCAATTGCGTCTCGCATTTGCTCTTCGTTGATAATCAACGGAGGTGTAAAGCGGATGATGTGTTCATGGGTAGGTTTGGCCAGAATGCCGTTTTCTTTCATTGCCAGGCAAACATCCCAGGCTGTTTTACCACCTGTAGGTTTAATGGCAATTGCATTGAGTAACCCTTTACCACGAACAATTTCTATCATTTCCGATTTCACGGCACGCATCTCGTTGCGGAAGAGTTCGCCCATTTTCGTGGCATTTTCAGCCAGCTTTTCATCTTGTATAACCTGAAGGGCAGTTATGGCTACCTTGGCGGCTATCGGGTTACCTCCGTAAGTTGATCCATGTTCGCCGGGTTTAATTGTCAGCATGATCTCGTTGTCGGCCAATACGCATGAAACCGGGTACATGCCACCGGACATGGCTTTCCCTAAAATGAGAATATCAGGTCGTACGCCTTCATGGTCGCAGGCAAGCATCTTTCCGGTACGGGCAAGGCCGGTCTGCACTTCATCGGCTATAAATAGCACATTGTATTTTTTGCACAGCTCAGCTGCTTTTTTCAAATAACCGTCTTCGGGAACATAAACACCGGCCTCGGCCTGTATTGGTTCAACCAAAAAACCGGCTACATCCGGATCTTTCAATGCTTTTTCAAGCGCTTCAATATCGTTATATGGAATATTTACAAATCCGGGGGTATATGGGCCATAATCGTTGTAGGCATCCGGGTCGGAAGACATGGAGATAATGGTAATTGTTCTCCCGTGAAAGTTGCCGTTGCAAACCACGATTTTAGCCTGGTCATGAGGAATGCCTTTTACCTTGTATGCCCATTTTCGGGTTAGTTTCAAGGCAGTTTCGTCTGCCTCAGCTCCGGAATTCATGGGCAACATTCGATCGTATCCAAATAGTTTGGTGATGTATTCTTCCCACTCACCAAGGACATTGTTATAAAACGCACGGGAGGTCAAAGCCAGTTTTTGCGCTTGTTCTGTCAATGCCTGTACAATCTTTGGGTGGCAGTGTCC
>JBNKTK010000035.1:0-31151 GCA_050298035.1 Mangrovibacterium sp.
TTAATTTAGTTCCTTTCATTTTTCATCTTTTTAAATCAAATGTAAAGAGTATTCCTTATGCTTTTATTCAAATGCGACGAGTAGCGTGATTAAGTGATCTTATAGCAGTTTTTTAATGTGAATTGCACACCGATCACAGATTGGGGCGAGCAGGGGATTCTATATCAATCGTGCTGCTGTCTGTTTTTAAAAAATTGCTTGAAACCAAACATTATGGCAATTAATATCAAATTAATAATCAATACAATTGAAACTTGTTGTAGATCATGATTACTAATGCTTTTAAATCCAGGATTAGTCCAACGATGAATCAACCCGAATAAAGTAGTCAATATTAATAATCCAAATGGGATATACAAAATAATCAATATAGCTTTGATAATCTTCATGACTTGTCGTTTTTTTAAATGCCTTCCAAAGGTGAAGATCAGAACAACCTTTGCCGGTTATGGGACTATTTTTCATTGCTCCTTTTAAATCCGATCTGCTTGCGGGGTTTGGGTTTTTCCTGTTTCTCGATCAGTTCATCCAGATAGTTGAAAACCAGTTCAATGTTCTTATCCTGGTTTTGAAGCTTCTTTTTGATCTCTTCGATTTCTAAGCGTATTTCTGTATGGTTCAGAAGCATTTTCCGAAGGGCAACAAATGCACGCATTATTTCAATGTTCATTTCTTTTGCCCTTTTACTTTTTAAGACACTTGACAGCATTGCTACCCCGGTTTCTGAAAAAGCAAAGGGTTTAGAACCTCCTAAATGCTGTTTTGAAGGTATCACATTTTGTGATACCATGATTTCTATTTCAGCATTGTTCAAAACAAACATAAAATCATCGGGAAACAAATCCATGTTCCTGCGAACGGCTTGTTTTAATGCCCGTGTTTCAACACCATAAATTTCAGCGAGATGGACATCCAACATCACCTTTTCATCCCGTAACAGAAAGATTTTGTTCATTATCTGTTCGGTTGGTATTAATTGTTTGTTTTTTTCTTCTATTGCTTTTCATTTTATTGAATCTCAAAAATATCGTTTTTTATGTTTTTTTGATGTAGCAATTTCAAGTTTACTCTAACGAGTGACCTGGCTAATTCCTTTAAAAATATTTAGCAGGGGAATATCCAACAATCTGTCCAATATTATCTACCGTCATTAAGTTGTCATTTAATAGTCATTCTTTGCGGTTCAGAAACAATTAATGACTGTAACTAAGTACGGGAAAACCGCATTGGATAATAACCCGGACAATTGATAAAACTACTTAATCGCAGGCTTTACTTCCTTGCTGTAGCGGCGGGCAACAATGCTGATGTAGAATAGCTGAAAGGCATGATAAATCATCACCGGAACCAGGAAAAGACTGCCGATTGTTGTCCCGGCAAACAGTACACCAACCATAACCGATCCGTGTACCAGCGACTTTTTCGATCCGCAAAACAAAACGGTAATCCGGTCTTCACGGTTAAAGTGCATAAACCTGGTGAGCAGTTTGGTTCCTTCAAAAATGAAAAAGAAAAGCGCTAAAACGCTGCCCGCTAAAATGACAAGTTTGTATACCTGAATGCTGCTGAAAATCCCGTTTAGGAAAGCATCGCTAAAGCTACGGTAAACAATTGTGAGAATCACTGACTTGTCGAACAGGCTGAGGTAGCGCCGGCTCCGGTTTGCCCAGCCGCCCCAGAAACGATGCAGCAACAAACCAACACAAACCGGTATCAGGATTTGCATGGCCAGATCACGTAGTATCGGTGCAAAATCAAATGCCTCATTCTGTTTTTCCAGAAAAATCCCCATCCAGGCAGGCGTAACCAGTATCCCGATGACCCCGGAAATGCTGGCATTAAATATGGCGCTTGGAATATTTCCTTCGGCAATGGAGACCATGACCACCGATGAGGAAACAGTAGACGGCAAAGCTGCCAGGAAAAAAACGGCGAGCCACAATATCTCATTATCTGTGCCCTTCAGCAAGGGGCGGAAAAGCAAAACCACAACCGGGAATACCACAAAAGTGATGGTTTGAATAACCAGGTGAAGTTTCCAGTTGCTCAGGTCGTTTTTCAGTTTTTCCGGGCTAAGGCGCAAGCCATAGAAAAAGAAAAGCAGCGAAATCCCGTATTTGATCAGCACTTTCAATTCAATCGTGCTTCCTGTTCCTCCAATTCCGGGAACCAGCCAACCCAGGAAGATCATCAGCAAAATTCCGGAAATGAAGCTATCCGGAAGGTACTTTTTTATCGATTGAAAGTTGAATACGGGCATGGCCACGAACTGAGTTAAATATGAAGCAAAGATGGTGGAAATTCCGGAAAGTGTATGGAGACCGTCAATAAAAAATCCCCGTTCCTGTATCAAGGAGCGGGGATCCCAAAAATTACTAATTCTATAATGAAAAAAAATCTATTCTAATGCCATCGTTTTGATTGCCAGTAGCGGCGAAACTTGTCTTGAGTGATCAACCCAACAGGGCCTTCCACAATCCCACCTTCTCCACCGGTATCGAGTACCCTGATTTCGATGATATTTTCCTGGTCGGCTTTCAATACCCCGGGAGGGATAAAGTAGTTTCGGAATTCGCTGTACATGGTGGACGACGGGTACCGATCGTTATAGTCGCCTGTTTGACCAATTACCTTTCCGTTGATAACAAGCTGGTCTATGTCATCAATCCGTCCTGCCACCAAAACTGTCCGCTGGCTGGCCAGTTCCCTGGTCACTTTAATTTTCCGGGTGTAAACGGCATAGCCATCGTAATTGTAAAAACCTTGATTTTCCCACTGGCCCGGCACATGAATGATAACGGCAACCTCACTGTCGTAGCGGCGGCCTTTATTGAAAAGCCACTCCCCGGTCAGGTCAAAATCAAACAGGGGGATTTCACCCGTCGAAATTATTTTTATATCACCGGATACGATGCCACCCGACAGCTGCGAATCATAAACCCGCACGGCAATCAGGTTTTCTTTGCCGTAGTTGATCAGGTTGTTTGGTATCTGGTACTTCCGGAGGGCATTGTAGGCAGTTGTACTGTGAGGAGGGAAAGATCCCGACTGTCCGATTTTCGTCCCGTTCAGGTAAACTTCATCAGCATCATCAATATATCCAAGTTGAAGGATGAGTGATTGGCCTTTCAGCGTTTCAGGTATCACAATTGATGTGCGGTACCAGGCAAAACCGTCATATCCGTGGAAGCCTGCGTCTTCCCAGCGTGATGGAACCTGGATATCATCCCAGTCCCGATCATCGTATTTCGGGTCCGACCATTCTTCGCGGTCGCCAATCCGGAACTTCCAGTATCCCCGCAAACTAATTTCGGAGGGGACAAAAATATCGCCGGCAAATGATGGGAACCCGATTAAGGCTACCAGGGCGATAACAGCAAAGCGCCGTAATGTTTTATGCAGAATGAATTGTTTCATAGCTATTCAAATAATCGTATCAAATCCCAAAATGAAAAATGCCAATCCTCATCGTTGTCCCATCGGTGCTTGTTTTCCAGTTGACGGGCGGCTTCGCGTGTAATAATCCCGACAGGTCCTTCATAAATACCGCCTACCCCGTGTGTATCGTATACTTCAACCGAAATCAGGTTTTTGGATTTGACCAATCCCGTGGGTATTTCATAAATCCGGATGAGGTTATAGGAATTGCCCCGTTGAAAGCGTGAATACCTTTCCAGCTCTTCAACACGTCCAATCAACTTGCCGTTTAAATAAACTTTGTCGTAATCGTCAATTTTGCCAAGCACCAGAAAAAGTTCCTCTCCCTGAAGTGATGCTGGCATGGTAAATTTTTTGCGGTAAAAAGCAATACCGTCGTAATTGGGATACCCTTGGCTTTCCCAGGTCATAGGCACCAAAATATCGTCCCAGTTGTCATCGTTCAGTTCAGGCGAATGGTTATCCCCGAAATCGTCGGTGCTGAATTTCCAGGTGCCGCTTAAATCGAGGCTAAGAAACTCCTGTTCCCGGTCGTAATAAATGCCGAACCGGTTGGCCCGGGTGATGCCTCCGCTTTGTTTTACATCAAAAACCCGTATGGCAATAATATTCCCGCTTTCTTTTAATAAGTTGACCGGAATGACATACTGCCGTTCAATATCGTAAGCGGTTTTGTAGTTTGGGAAGAAGTCCCCGGTCTGTCCAACTTTTTGCCCGTTTACAAAAACCTCGTCCACATCGTCAATGTAGCCTAGAAATAAAGTGACTGTTTTTGTTTTTGGGAAGTTGTGAATATTGAATTCCCGTCGGTACCAGGCATACCCGTTGTATCCCTTGTACGAACGTTCCCACTCGCCCGGGGCATTCAATCTGTCCCAATCGCTGATATCCGTTGCCGGATTGGCCCATTCCGGGTCGTCGCCAACGGTAAACGACCAGCTTCCCCTAAAATCGGCAAGTGAACGCCAATCTGCGGCTTCCAGCCCCGAAGGGCCAAAAGCCAGCAGCATAAGCATAGTAACTATTAAAACCTTACCGGTCTTGATCCAAAAACATCTTTTCATTTTTCAAATTAATTACAGCATCAAAATGAATAATTCCCCCAAATTATAACGCCTTGTACTTCAACTCAAGATCAAGGCTAAAGATTTTCCCGACAAGAGCGGCATCGGCTTTAATCTTTTGCGACCCGAAAACACTTTTCACATAATTCGAAGCGTCCAGGTTAGAACTTTTAGTCCGGAGAAGCTCCAGCACATTGTTTTCGTTAACTTTGAAGACGACTACCACTTTTTCTCTCATGTTGCGAATGTCATTCGTATAAAGATAGTTGTTGTACTGCGACATATCTTTCTCGAATACTTCTTGAATGTCGGTCTTCAAATTCTTTTGGGCCTCCTGCATGTTTGTGTTACCTGCAAAACCCACGCTGATGACAAGCACCAGCAAAACGGTTGTGATAATTGTTTTCATTGCGTTAATCGTTTTCTGTTTTCTGAATGTTTCTTGTTTCAATTGCTTGATACAAATGTAGGCCGGCTTTGTAACCCGGCTGTCAAACGATCATCACATGTTGTCAGAAATTGTCACAGAATTGTCACAGAAAAAGAGCAGTTGAAAACAAGGCAGAGAGGTGCCTGTCGCAGAAATGCCTCCCGAACCGATTACATAACCAGTTTGTAGCCAATGCCGTGAACGGTTATAATGTGCTGACTGTCGGGACTGTCAACTTTGTTTCTGAGCCTGACAATAAAATTGTCAACCGTGCGGGCCGTTGGTTGGTAATCCATTCCCCATACGTGGTCCAGAATGTCATCGCGTGTCACGATCTTTCCGGTATTGCGGTGAAGGTAATGGAGGATTTCGAATTCCTTGTGAGACATTTTCACCGGTTGGTCCTTCAGGTAGGCTTCGTAGGCTTCAAACGATATTTGCAGGTTACCAATTGTCAGCAAACTGTTGGCATTGCTTGCGACAGTATTGCCAGTCCGTCTCAGGATCACTTTTATACGTGCCAGCAATTCGCGCAGGCTGAAAGGCTTAGTGACATAATCGTCGGCGCCAAGTTCGAGCCCCAGCACTTTGTCAAGCTCTTCTCCGCGGGCTGTCAGCAGAATAATGGGAGTTTCGATTCCCTGCGAACGTGCTTTTTTGCAAACATCGAAACCCGACATTCCCGGGAGCATGACATCTAGCAAAACTAAGTCGTACGGGTTGTTCAATAGTTTTTTCAATCCATCGTCACCCCGGTCGGCGGTATCCACTTCGTAACCTTCAAACTCCAGGTTATCGCGCAGGCCTGTTAGCATGGCCTGTTCATCTTCAACAATTAAAATTTTAGACATGGTTTAGGTTTTTTACAGGAAATTTTAAAATGAACGTACTGCCGGCGCCCAACTTGCTGCGTACCGAAACGTTTCCCCCGTGGGCTTTCATCATCCGTTTTACCAGGTTTAACCCAAGCCCCGAGCCTTTTGCTTTATGGGCCAAATCTCCTTCGGTTACCCTGAAAAACTGGTCGAATACATATTTTTGATGTTTTGCCGAGATGCCAATCCCATTGTCCTCAACTTCGAGCCAAACTTCTTTTTTTCGGTTTATAAGACGAATGCGGATCTTCTTTCCATTGTCGGCCCCGTATTTAATGGCATTGTCAACCAGGTTGACGATCATGTCTTTAACCGACTCGCGATCGGCCATCACAACTGTGTTTTTTGCTTCAGAATCGAAGCGGCAATCAACATTGGCCGTTTCCAGATGGGCATCGATTGAAGTCAGGACTTGCGGAACTAATCCGGACAGGTCAACCGGTTCAAATTTGTAGGTTTGCCGGTTTTTCTCCATTCGGGAGAAATTGAGGATGCGATTGACAATTCCTGTCAGGCGGACACTTTCCTTGTGGATGGTATTCAGGTACTCTTCCTGTTTGGCTTCGGTTTTCACCCGCTTCATCAGCAGGGTTTCAGAATACATGCTGATAAGTGCCAGCGGGGTGCGGATTTCGTGCGAAACGCTTGACACAAATTCTGACTTTAGCTCGGACAGCTTGATCTCTTTGCGGATACTGACGACTACAAAAACGAAACCCAGGAACACGAGCAGGGCCATTCCAAGCAGCAGGTAATTGTCGCGTTGTGTGCGCTCGGAAGCAAGCTGATAGATAGTCTTTGCTTTTAAGCGGATACCCATTTCATAGCCCGGGAGGTACCACATATCGGCTGTTTGCAGCGAGTCGGCAGGTTCGGCATTCAGGTCGGTTGTTAGTAACAAGCTCCCCGAAACTTTATCCCTGATCTGGATATAAAAAATCTCCTGCGAGATTTGTTGTACCTGCGCCCGCAGGTTTTGATCAACAAAAATATCGGGACGGACAAGGATTTGGCAGGCTTCTTTCCCGTTTTTATTTATCGGTAAAAAACAATATTGAACCAGGCTGTCGCTGGTTGAAGCATTTATGCGTTGGTAATTGTCGGCCAGGTATTCCCGCATCGTCTTTACTTGCTGTTCGTCGGGCCAGCCATTGAATGAAATGGAATCTGTTGCGCGTGAAAATTCAGTCAGTACCTTATGATTATCCAAATCAAGGAACCTGATGGCCGTAATGGCCTGGTAGTTTCTGAAGAGGTTGCCAACAAGGGTTTGCATGACATCGCTTTCGGCTGCCACAGGCTGGTTCAGGCTCTGGCTCCACTGTGTCAGCACGTTCCCGGTGTAGTGATTGACAGAAAAGAGAATGGACTCCAACTGGGTTGAGAAGACACGCTCCACCATTTCTTCGTTTTTACTCAATGCCGAATATTCACGCACCAGGTAAAAGCTCATGGGCAAAGCAACGATTATCAATAATACCAGGCTTATTTTGGCTAACGTCCGCACCATTGTCTGTTTTCTTTTTTAATGAACCTGATAAAGGTATTAATTCGGGATGAAATAGCCATGATCTGGTGGTCAACAACAGGAAGTGAAACTTTATTCTCATACCTGTTTGTTCCGAATAGCGATTTTTCTTTTGCCTGGATTAATTCAACATGGATCAGGGTTCCCGGAATTAGGACTGTCAATTCGTGAAAATGTTACTTTCGAAACGGAATTGAGGATAGTTTCCCGGAAAAAAATTTTGCTTCCCGGGTATCCTATTTCATAAAATTGCATGCATGATCCTATCGTAAGTTATTGAGTTAAACATAGTTATTTTGATTTGCCCGGAATATGCCGTAACTTGTACTTCCTTTCAACAAATTACCTTTCGCTGCGGGGTGCCGTGCACCGACTTTATATACCAAGAATCAACCGACATCAACCAATCCGGCTGGCTTGACATCGTAAAGATGGTCAGTTAGCGGTAGGGTCATGATCGTGGTCTTTCAGCAATGCGCTGTTCTCTTTGCTCTGGAACTAACTGGTTCTTATCCTCATTGTTGTCAAAATTTGTCCTAACATTCAATTCCACATTTTATGAAAAAAATTTTCACACTTCTTTTTTGCCTGGTTTTAAGTTTTCCCCTGGTCTTACAAGCTCAGGAGGAAAATAAAAAGCAACTTTGGTATTGCTATGTCGAAACTGTTAATCCTCTTCTGATTGAACCCTACCGTGAAATGAGTGTTGAACTGGCCGAACTGGCTAAATCCAATCATTTCCCGTTTGCCTTTTTTGTTTGGGCAGATCATGATCTCAACTATTATATCTGGTATCCGATCAATGAGCTGAATGATATTGATGTGATTGATAAAGAATGGGATAAACTTATGATGCAATGGGGTGAAGAAAAGTCCAAATCATTCAGGGAAACAAAAAAATCGAATTATTCATTTACAATGACAGCCCGGAATGATTTGTTTTACCTGCCCGAGACCCCAAGACCGGAAGTGAAAGATCCTGAATTTATCTATTGGCAGAATTTTTATTTGGTGCCCGGGAAGACGAAGGATATTGAAAAGGTCATCCTGGAGGCCAATAAAATCCTGGCCGACAACAATTACGATGATCCCTGGTACATTGGTGAAGCCGGTATTGGGATGAACGTGCCATGCTTGGTTGCCTGGTCGTATGGAAAAGACCAAATGGATTATCTCTCCCAAGACAAGAAATTTGGTGAGCAACTTGGCGAATTGTTTAAACCACTTCTCCCGCGTTTTAATGAGTGTCTGAAGGGGATTGAATCAAAAGAACTGTTTTATGCTAAAAAATTCAGTTATGAAAAAGAAAATTAATCGAACAACAATCACATTATTTAGCCTGATTCTGCTTTTGGGCTTGTCCGTAACAATGTGTAAGCCAAAAGCCGAAAAGCCCGAAGCCAAAACAACCGTTGGGATGTTTACCCCATACGCTTATTTCCCCGAAACATTGCATGGTATGGTGAACACGCTTACCGAAACCAATTACTGGGCAGTAGATGAAAACGGGACCATCAAAGCAGGGGACCGGATTTCGATTGCAGCCCGCGACACGTTTAAGTGGACCAATGACTTTAAAATCAGTTTCATGGAAAATGGCATGTTGGACAAGTGTGATTTTCTCGATGAGAATGACCTGGTTACAGGCTACTGGGAAGCTGAAAGTTACGGTAATCAATATGCCATAGGAAAATGGTATAAAGAGGATACGCTTCGAACGGTTTCCTATCTGTCATATGCCGACAGTTTGCTGGCCGGGATTGAAAACCGTTCCGCCGGCGATACGTTGCTTTATAAGGCCACTATTGAGAACAACAGCCTGGGGAAACCGGCTTCACTCCAATGGTCTGATTACGCCGGAAAAGAAGGCGCCCGATTTGATTTCGCATATAATCCCGACGGCAGCCTCGAACATTACACCTTAAGCCGCGACGACACCATTCGCTGGAGCATGAATTTTATTTACAACGATAAAGGCTTTACCCAGTCGCAGGAAGTATATGATCCGCTGAATGATACCCGCAACATATACACGTACGATTATACATACGACGAAAAAGGCAACTGGATCAGTTATGTCGGTTATGAAGACGGGGTGCCGAGAGTTTTCTGTCAACGGGTATACACCTATTACCCTGAATAAAACTTCCGGTCTCCCTCTGTAAGTTGCATCGAACCCGGCTCTCCCCGAATCCCCTTTTACCTCACGAGCCGGGTTTTTTTAATATGAAATCTTTGGCTGTAAGGAATAAAATTAAAAAGCTTGCCCGGGATTTGAGACATTATATTTGTAATTTCACGGGGAGGGTTGTTGGTGAGACTTCCCGCTTGTTCTTTTCAAAGTCGGCTCAAAAATTTGAAACCATGATACGAATAATTAGCTTTCTCATTTTGACAGGCCTTTTCCTGAGCTGTCAACCCAAAAAAGAAGAAACTATTTCCGGAAAACCAACTGTTTTCATTATTGGCGACTCAACTGTTAAAAACGGGCGTGGCGACGGTGCCGGCGGACTTTGGGGCTGGGGTGACCCGATCGTTCAGTATTTTGACACCAGCAAAATAGCGATTGAAAACCATGCTTTAGACGGAACAAGCAGCCGGACATTCCGGTCGAAAGGCTTGTGGGATGAAGTATTGCGCCGTATCCAGCCGGGCGATTATGTGCTGGTGCAATTTGGCCATAACGAAAATAAGCCTGTAAACGACACGATTCAGGCTTGCGGGACCATTCATGGAATTGGAGAGGAAACAGAAGAAATTGATAACCGGTTGACCGGCGAACACGAAATTGTGCATACGTATGGCTGGTACATCCGCCAGTGCATAATCGAAGCAAAAGAGAAGGGGGCCATCCCTGTTGTCATCTCGCCGGTTCCGCAAAACGACTGGGAAAACAGAAGAGTTTTACGGGATAATGAAAGTTACGGAAAATGGACCCGCGAAGTCGCCGATTTTGAAGAAGTACAATTCATCGACCTGAATGAAAAGATGGCTGTTGCCATGGAAGAAAGAGGCGAAGGAAATGTGACCGGAACGTTGTTTTTAGAACACGACCATGCGCACACCACGGCAAAAGGGGCCGCGTTGGCTGCATCATTGGTTATTGAAGGGCTACGCCAGTCGGAGAATTGCTGGCTAAAAGACTTTTTACTGGAAGCCCCCGAAATCAACTTCCCGGTTAAAAAGAATGTGTATATCCTTGGCGATTCAATGGTAGCCGACGGAGATGGCAAAGTGGCAGGCTGGGGGAACGAATTGGCTACATTTTTTGACACGACACGGGTAAACATCATCAATAAAGCCAGTGCCAACCATGGCATTCGCAGCTATCAGGAAGAAGGACTTTGGGATGAGGTGCTGGCTGACCTGAAAGAAGGTGACTTCCTGCTGGTCCAATTTGGGCACAACGATGGCAATGAGCCGGGCGCACCCAAATACCGTGCACTGCCCGGAAGCGGCGATGAAACCGGGCAGGCAACCCCAAATGACAGCATAACCGAAACGGTTCATACTTACGGTTGGTACATGAAAAAATACATTGCCGACGCTAAGGCAAAAGGTGTTTCAGTTATTGTCTTGTCGCCAGCTCCGCGTAACGAATGGCTGGATGGGAAAGTTGAACGGGTAGATGAAACCTACGGCAAATGGGCCAAAGAAGCCGCCATTACCGAAGGCGCTTTTTTTATCGATATGAATGACGCGGTAGCAATTGAATATGAAGCAATGGGACCCCAGATTGTGAAAGCATTTTTCACGGGCGATCACTCACACACCAACGTTGCCGGTGCCCGCCTGAATGCGCTCATCCTTGCCCGGCAGATTAAAGATTTGACTGACTGTAAGCTCTATGGTTACGTGGAGCTTGAAAAGCTCTAAGAAACTGTTTGATTTTTGAACGAAGGTTTGTGTGTCGGCACCCAATCTCCTCCAAAAATGAATTGATGTTTTACGGCTTATTCGTGTTAAATCAAGTCTGGACTTTATTGTAGTTTTCAATCCTTTGGGATAAAGAGACCATTAAAAAACCCTGTGAAACTCTGTGCTTTTTCCTCTGTGTCACTCTGTGGTTAGTTTTTATCTCACCACAGAGTTGCACAAAGTTGGCCACAGAGAACACAGGGTCGCTCAGGATGAGTCACCACCCTCTTTTGTCCAAAATGATTGATTATTTCTTCTCCTTTTTATCCAGGATTTTTTCAATTTCATCCATGACTCGGTTCATCGAAGCAATCGTTTTTTCAAACGGTTCCGAAGTGGTCATGTCCACCCCCGCTTTTTTCAGCAATTCAATCGGGTAATCGGAACTACCGGATGACAGAAAATCCAGGTAACTTTTCAAAGCCTGTTTATCGCCGCTCATTACTTTTTCAGCCAGTGAAATAGAAGCAGTAAATGAGGTGCTGTACTGGTAAACATAGAAGTTGTAGTAGAAATGCGGGATAAATGCCCATTCCATGTCGATATAATCATCCACATAACAAACCCCGGTGTCGTGTCCGTAATACTTTTTCACGATATCGCTGTAAATGGCAGATAGCGTTTCGCCGGTGAGGGGCTTGCCTTGCTCTGCTTCTTCATGAATCTTCAACTCAAACTCGGCGAACTGGGTCTGACGGAAGAAAGTCCCCTTAAAACGGTCGAGCCAGTTCATCAGGAGAGACAACCTCACATCATCATCCGTCACACTTTTCATGATGTGGTTGAACAGCAGCACTTCGTTAAATGTTGAGGCCACTTCGGCAACAAAGGTGACATATTCAGCTGTCGGGTAGGGCTGGGTTTTGTTCGAGAAATAACTTTGCATGGTGTGTCCCAGCTCGTGTGACAGGGTGCTTACATCGTCATACAAATCGGTGTAATTAAGAAGGATGAAGGGGTGTCCCTCGTAAAAGGCACCATTTGAATAGGCCCCCGAGCGTTTCCCGGGTGTGGGATAAACATCAATCCAGCGCTCATCAATTGCCTTCTGAACGGTCGAGACATATTCATCTCCCATTGGTTCCAAGGCCTCAAGAACCAGCCTGGTGGCTTCTTCATAGGAATATTGGGCATCAACATCTTTCACCACCGGGGCATACAAATCCAGGTATTTCAGGGTGTCCACGCCCATCATGCGCTTTTTGATTTCCAAATAGCGATAAAACGAGGGCAGGTTCTTGTTGACATTGTCAACCAGCGAATGGTATACTTCTGTGGGAATATTATTCGGGAACATGGCGGCTTCGAGCGTAGAACCGTAATGACGGGCCTGTGCCCTGAAAACATCGGCTTTTACGTTACCATACAACATTTCGCCAAAAGAACCGCGGAAGTCAGCATAGTTGTCCCAAAAAGCTTCAAACACAATTTCGCGGTCGGCCCGGTTTTCCGATGCCCTGTAGCGGTTGTACTCCGCGCTCCCGATCGAAATCTTCTCGCCGTTGCTCAGCACAACCTCCGGCTGTGGCAGTTCAGCGTTCGAGAAAGTCCCGTAAACCGCTTGCGGCACTGTTGAAACCATGCCCGATAAAGCCATGATCCGCTCTTCGGCTTCACTTAGCGAGTGTGCTTTTGTCCGGAACATGTTCTGTAACGGCATCCTGAAAATCTCAAGCTTGGGCTCTTCTTTCATAAACCCCTCGATTGTCGACCAGTCGGCAGTTAAAATCTCCGGTTCAATAAAGGCTGATTTGGCGCCGAAGTTCGAAAACAGTTGCTGCAACTCCTGCTTCATGCCGTTGTACTTCATGTTGCGCGAGTCCAGGTCCGAACTCATGCTGGCGTACAAATATATTTTCGAGGCTTCTTTGGTCAGTTCCGTGTTAAACTGAAGCGCTTTCAACAGGTTGGCGGCCGATGTGGTCAAGGTACCTTTAAACTGCTCAACCTGGTCCAGCCGGGCAGTCAAATCGGTTACGGCTTTGCGCCATTCATCGTCCGAGCTAAACAGATCGCTCAAATTCCATTTGTATTTTTCAGGAATTTCTTCCCTTGTCTTTTGGCTGTAGCTTGTCATAGCAGCTAACATAGTCAAAAAAGTCAGCAATACGATTTTTGCTGCCGGTTTAATTTTTTTCATAGCATCAAGTTGTAAAATTATTCAGTTGCCCATTTGTATCTGTTTTTGCAATGGCATTACAACCCGTAATTGTTTATTGCCGGTTTTTCTGCCCCAACGCTCAAGTCAAGAGCTTCACACGCTGACAGGTTGATACCCGACCCCGTCATTCCGGCGAAGACCGGAATCTGCTGGCAATGAAATCCTGGCTCCGAAGGAGTCAAATATCAATAACCCCGGGTGAAGTGATTCACTTGGATTTTGTTAGTGCGGTTAAAAACCGCACCACCCAGTCTTCCAATCCTATTGAGGTTAAAGATTAGCCAACACCGAAAGGGTGCGGATGTTTTTAACCTCCGGCATTAAGCGAATCTTTACAAGAACCGCCGACTGGCACAGATTGCCGCTTGGTTTACAAATCTGTGCTGACAACGTTTTGGGCACGGAACAGTGCACTTAGGTATCGAAAAATAATTTTAAAAATCTATTGGATGTTATTCCCTGATTTGCATAATTTTAAAGCTGAATTGTACTCAGGTTGAAATAGCGGAATAAATCTACTTGGTGAATATATACAACAATGTTATAAGCCATTTAAAAAACTATGATGAACGACCAAATTTTATACAATGACTCAGTAATCGAGGTCAAAATTTTAACTGACCAAGAAAATGAATCCATTAAGAGTATTGCGCTGAAATACTTAAAACCAGCCACCCTTAAAGACAAAGATGGGAAAGATGTACATCTGACAAATGTAATGGGAGGAGAAACTGATTGGTTTATTCTTCCTTATACTTTCGGGACAGTGATTGGTAAAAAATTATTTGAGCAATACAACGCAGGACTGGTAGGTTTTGACAAAAATGGAATTGAAATTTTAAAAAAATGGTTGATTGAGATGGAAGTTATAGACGATGCAATGTGTTATTAAAATAAATGATAGAGACTATGTCACGAAGTATTCATACGACATTTAAAGATGTGCAAGGACTAACTAGAAAAGAATTAAACGAACAATTTAATGACCCTGATTCTGATTTAGCTGAATTGGCAAAAAAAATGGGATTAAAAAAGCAGGTTAAAAAAAGTCGCAAACAAGATAAACAAAATAAAAACGGCTTATAACAATTAAGCGTTCGGGCCACGCGTACAGCAGCGCTTGAGCACGGAATTGACGGAACCTGTACTCCCTCTGACGGAAGCAGTGGTTTGTAGCCAGAAAAAATGGTTCACGTGTAAAAAAACATTGTTAAAATCGACATAAAACTGAACATGAACAGAGAAGATATTCATATAATAAGCAGGCATAGCAATTGGTCTGCAGAAGGAATAGAAAAAGTCTTGAAAGACAAGATTTATTCTGATGTAAAATCCTGGAAAAAATTTCTGCAACTATTATTTATTAGTCTTGGAGTTGGATTTACAGTTTCCGGGGTAATTTTCTTTTTTGCTTACAACTGGACAGACCTGCATAAGTTTGTAAAACTTGGATTGATTGAGGGATTGATTGTTGCAGCTTCATGTATCGTTCTTTTTTCAAAACTAAATCTGAAAACTAAAAATATCCTGTTGACAGGAATATCAATTTTAGTGGGTGTATTAATTGCAGTTTTTGGTCAGATTTACCAAACAGGAGCTAACGCTTATGACTTTTTTGTCGGTTGGACTTTGTTTATCAGCCTTTGGGTTTTTATTTCAAACTTTCCCCCGCTATGGTTGGTCTATCTGGTTCTGGTTAACACTTCGTTTGTACTATATTCCCAGCAGGTCGCATCACATTGGTCTATTGTGTTTGTTTTCACGGTTCTTTTTCTTTTAAATGTGGCAGTCCTGCTTACTTCACATTTTCTTCCTAAATTAAACAAAGGGGCTAATGTTCCAGTCTGGTTTACGACAATAGCAGGTATCGCCTCTGTGACTTTTTCTACTATTGGAATTACAATCGGAATATTTGACAAGCAACAGATTTCTTTTATTGTACTACTCCTTATAACAACCTTTTTATATATCATGGGTATCGCGTATGGGCTGAAAGAAAAAAAAGGGTTTTATATTTCCTTAATTCCAGCCAGCATAATATTCATCGTTTCAGCATTGCTAATAAAGATATCTGATGGTGCTTCCATGTTTTTTGTTATCTGTTTATTTATAATTGGCAGTGTGTCTTTATTAATAAAAGCCCTTCTTGATCTTCAAAAAAAATGGAACCATGGAAAATAGAACGACCTTCAAAGATAAAATTCAATATATCGCCCAAACAGAAGGGGGAGAATTCAAATGCAATGAAATTGAAATTGAAAAGGAGTACCTCAAATTACAATACGACAAATCAAGTATTGCAATAAAAATACTTTCGGTACTGGGCGGACTCTTAGCTACCCTTTCTTTTTTAGGCTTTTTAATACTTGCAGGTTTATACGATTCGGAGATTGGCTTAATGTTAACCGGATTTATGCTTATTGGTGCAGCAATAATATTAAGCAAAACATACAACAAGCTAATTATTGACACATTAAGTATTTCGTCCTATGCAATCGGTTTAAGCCTGGTTGCTTTTGGCTTGTCGGAACTTGCGGTTGGAAATAATGTAATTTGTTTTCTCTTTGTTCTGATATCATTACTTATAATTGGAATAACCCAAAATTATATCCTTTCATTTCTTTCAATTTTAATCATCAACGGAAGCTTCATTTTCTTAATCGTTGACAATGATTTACAAAATCTTATTCACTTATATAACGCGATCATATTAGCACTGTTAACATACGTTTTCCTGAACGAAGCAAAGCTGCTCTCGTTAAACAGGTTGCTTTCAAAACTTTATAATCCTGTCCGCATTGGTTTAATTATTTCGGTGTTAATCGGTTTGGCGATTGTTGGGCAAAAAGGGATTTTTGATTTTGGTATAAAAAGAATCTGGATTTCATCGTTTATTACTATTCCACTAACGATTTATGTTGTATCAGTAATTCTAAAAATAATGGGGATATCCAAGAACAAGGCTTTATACCTTATTTATTCGCTTTGTGCTATTTTTTTAATTCCAACAATATTTTCGCCAGCGATATCTGCTTCATTACTTATCATTCTTCTTTGTTTCCTGGTAAATTATAAGATTGGAATATCGATAGGTATTTTGTCCTTCATTTACTTCATTTCTCAGTATTATTATGACCTGAATTTCACGTTGCTTACGAAGTCGATAATATTGTTAGTCTCAGGGGGTGTATTCCTATTATTCTACTTTTTATCTCACAAAAAACTTGATCAGAATGAAAAAGTATAGATGGTATGTCATTGCAATTAATCTCATTTTAGTATTGATCCTTTTTAACAAATCAATCTTTGAAAAGGAAGAAATACTTCGTGACGGTCAACTTGTGCTCTTAAAACTTGCACCGGTCGACCCCAGGTCTCTAATGCAGGGAGATTACATGAGATTGAACTATGAAATTTCAACCAACATATCTCGCGATAGCATTTCGAAACGGGGATATTGTATTATTACCCTAGACAAAGATGGAATTGGGAAAAAAGTAAGACTTCAGGAAAATAAAACTCCGATAAATGAAGGTGAATTTGCTATTGTTTATACCGCACAGAATTTCAGGATTAATATTGGTGCAGAGTCATATTTTTTTGAAGAAGGTCTAGCAGACAAGTACTCAATAGCAAAATACGGAGGGATGAAAATCGACAATAATGGAAATAACATATTGATCGGTTTGTATGATGAAAATTTGAACCTAATTGAATAAAAGTGTGCCCACCAATTAAACGTCCGAACCGCGTGCAGCGCAGAGCTTGAGTCCCAAGTTCGGGATTGACGGCTTGTCCGGTAAAATAGACAGGAAACCGGTGTTTGTATCCGATCGTTTATTATGCGGTTTTGATGCGGTGTAGTTTGTTTTGCCCGGCTTTAGGCCAGGCGGTTTTGTTTTGTCAGGTTGGCCAAATACGAACATTTTGAGCCAAATAGTTATCAAAACAGAATTTTATCACTATTTTCAAATCACAGCATAAAGGCCAAAGATGGACAGTCAAATCATGGATCAGTTGAGGTTTTGAGACAGACGCCACGAACCATCTTGAATGAAAAAATCAAGCATTCCGGAATTGATTAATTTTGTTTCTTATCATTAAGATAATCAAATGATTGACAAAGATTACAAAGGAACACTCGAATTGATAAAACATGAAATACAAACAGCAAGATTTCATGTTGTAAAAACCATAACGAAAGAACATATTGAGCTTTACTGGAAAATTGGAAAAATAATTTTAGAGAAGCAAAAAGAACAAGGTTGGGGAAAATCAGTCGTCGAAAAAATATCGAATGACTTACAAAAAGATTATCCGGGAAGCAATGGGTATTCCGCAAGAAACCTCTGGGACATGAGAAGGTTTTATGCCCGTTATTCAAATAATGAAAAAATGCGACAACTTGTCGCAGAAATTCCATGGGGGCAAAACCTACTAATATTGACAAAGATAAAAGACGATAAAGCAGCTGAATTTTATCTAACTGCGACAAAGGAATATGGGTGGAGCAGGAACGTTTTGCTAAATCAAATAAAGGCACAAGTATACAAAAGAGCATTGTCAGAAAATAAAACCCACAATTTTCAAAGTGCACTTCCTGAATATCTTTCAGAACAAGCTGACGAAGCCTTAAAAAGTGAATATAACCTTGAATTCCTTGGACTTAAAGAAGGTGTAAAAGAACGGGAACTTGAAAATAAAATGATTGAGAAAATCCGAGACTTAATCTTAGAGTTCGGGGCTGGGTTTGCTTTTCTGGGGAATCAATTTAAATTAAAATTAGGAGATAAGGAATATTTCATTGACCTCCTGTTTTATCACCGAAAACTACAGTGCCTCGTTGCCGTTGAATTAAAAGTTGGAGAATTTAAGCCAGAATATGCCGGAAAATTGAATTTCTATCTTGAGGTTTTGGACAATACCGAAAAAACAGAAAATGAAAACCCATCAATCGGAATATTGCTTTGTGCAGAGAAAGATACACTGGAAGTTGAATATGCCTTAAGGACTACAAATAAACCTATTGGAGTCGCAGAATATCAACTAACAAAAGATTTACCCAGGAAATACAAAAAATATTTACCTGACGATAAAATGATTATCAGAAAATTGAAAGAATAAAACCCAGCCACTAAGCAATTAAACGTTCATCCCGCACACCATACTGGATGAATGCGATGTTTGGAATCCCATCCACCCCTCTACCAAAAACCGGCAATTTAGCTCTTTGCCAGTGAGAAAAGGAATTCCAGCCCGCCTTCGGGTTTGTTGCGGACTGATATCTCGCCTTTATGTAGTTGAACGGCATTTTTCACGATCGACAGCCCCAGGCCGGTGCCGCCTGTTTCGCGGGTGCGACCTTCGTCCACCCGGTAAAAGCGCTCAAATATGCGCGACAGATGCTCTTCCTTGATCCCTTTCCCGTTGTCGGAGTAGCTGAAATAATAGAATTTCTCGTCCTCCAGGTATTGGCGGATCTGGATGGTCACATTCTTCCCGGCGTAATTGATGCTGTTTTCAATAAAGTTCTGGAAGATGGATGACAGCAGGCTGTCGTTGCCATAAACAGTCACATTTTCGTCAATCGAGAGCTGGATGAGCATGTTCCTTTCGTTCAGGCGCGATTCCAGGTTCTCAATCACGTCGCGTACCAGCGGGCGAAGTTTGGTATTTTTAAATTCAAACAGGTCGCCGGCATCCTCAATGTTGTTCAAAAGTGAGATGTCATTCAGCAAATCGTTCAGCCGTTCGCTTTGCAGGAAAGCCCTTTCAATAAAATAATCCAGCTTTTCCTTCGGCAGGTCTTTATTGTTGATAATGGTTTCCAGGTAACCTTTGATTGATGCCAGCGGCGTTTTCAGTTCGTGTGCAATGTTCGAGGTGAGTTGTTGTTTCAGCAACCGGCGCCTTTCCGGCCGGGTAATATCCCCGATCAATATTTCGAAGCTCTTATCGGCAAACACAATTCCCTGTACCTTGAAGTACATTTCGTTTTTTGCCACAGTAATTTGGACATGTGGCAGGTTTTTGGGGCTTATTTGCATGTCGGGCTTCAGAAACTCGTCTATTTGCTCAAGCAGTGGCTTGAATTCCTCAATCTCGAACAGGGCATCAGCCGAAATGGTTGACCGTTCCGAGATCAGGTTGATGTATTGGATGAAGTGGCTGTTTGCCAGTATTTTTTCTTTCTCAGGTGAAAAGAAAGCGATCCCCTCGTTCAGGGCATACAAATGGTTGAAGAGCCTTTCCTTCTCGGCGCTAAGGTCGTCCTTCGCCCTTTTCAGCCGGTCGTAAATCCGCACGATCTGGCGCCGGATATCGCCAAACTCCGAATCGGGAAAATTGATATTCGGGTCAATGTTTTCCTCTTTCCCTGCACGCACGGCAAAATCGCGCAGCTTGGTAATAAACTCACCCAGGCGGCGGGTAACCAGGTGCAGCAACAGCCACATCAACAGGAAGAGAGCCAACATGAAGAAGATGAAAATCCGCTCTGTTTTGAGGAAATTTTTGATCTCGATGTTGTAAACAACGGCGCAACGCACAAAATAGCCATCGTAATACCGGGCGTAATAATAGAAATCCTGCCCGGTAGTGGCCGAATGCCTGATATTGCCTCCATGTCCGGCATAGAGCGCTTTTTGCACTTCAGGCCGGGTCAGGTGGTTTTCCATGTATTCAAAATCGGAAACAAAACTATCATACAAAACAACCCCTTGGTTATCAATGACGGTGATACGGGTATTTGCTTCCGGAATCATGTAAACGATCGAGTCGAGACCCCGGAACTCCCTGGTGTCCACCATCCGGTTATGCTCGACGTACCGGTGGGTAATTTCCGCGATATTATCCAGGGTATTTTCCAGCTGTGCCGTGCGGTACCTTTTCTCCCGGTTAAACTGAAATGCCAGAATTGAAATGGTAAACAGCGTAAATGCCGCGAAAAAGTAAATGAAGATGCGTTGCTTGTATGTTTTGCGTTTTAACACGATTGTAACGTTTAAAATGTTGAATTTCAATTCTTATCTCTCAAAGCAATAGCCATAACCGGAGCGGCCAACAATGGAGCTGCCGTAACTGCCAATTTTTTTGCGGAGGCGGGCAATGTTAACATCCACGTTTCGCTCGGTAACAATAACATCGTTGCTCCAAATCCGGTCGAGAATTTCCTGACGGCTGATAAACTTTCCCTGGTTCTTCAGCAAAAGCACCAGTATCTCAAACTCTTTGCGGGTCAGGCTTACAGCTTCGTTATCAATCGTAATCAGTTTCCGGGCGATATCAAGTTTCAAACCATCACTCTGTAAGGTTGTTGATGGCTCGGCAGTTGCCCGTCCTCTTTTCAGGACTGCACGAATCCGCACAATAACTTCCTTGATTGAAAATGGCTTGATGATATAATCATCGCCCCCGACATTGAAGCCTGTGAGCAAATCATTCTCCGAATCCTTGGCCGTCAGAAAGATGATCGGCACATCGAGCTGTCGCTCTTTCCGGACAATATCGGCCATTTTGTAACCCGACATACCACCCATCATCACATCCAGCAGGATGAGGTGATAATTTTCAAGCGGCATGTTCAGGGCCTCTTCGGCCGAGCTGGCCACGTCAATGTCGAACCCTTCACTTGAAAGGTTAAACTGCAGGATTTCGCGCAAATCCTGTTCATCATCAACAACCAGTATCCTCGGGGTAAAATCCATACTATTCTTCCAGTTTATGATGACGGACATCTTTTCCGTCGATTGAATAAATGGCAGCTTCGGCAATGTTGGTCGCATAGTCGCCAATGCGTTCAATATTTGCCATCATCTCTTTGATGGTGATGGCACTCATGATCAGCTGTTTGTTTTTTTCATGAGGTTCCTGATCTGCTTTCTTCACCAGTTTTTTCAACAGCTTGTCGTTTATCTCATCCATGATGTCATCATTTTTGATGGCCCATACAGCCAGTTCCCGGTCGTTGTTCGTAAAGGCCAGCAAGGCTTTGCGCACCATTTTCGAACTCAGGATAGCCGTGGATGAAAGCACCTCGTTAAAGCTATAATAAAGCTCCGGGTCTTTTATTTTTTTCAGGAAATCGGTGATGTTGATCACCCGGTCGCCAATGCGTTCCAGGTTAATCAGGATGCGGTAGCACGACATCAGCCAACGCAAATCGGATGCAAACGGATGGTGCAACACGATGGTGTTGATGATCTTATCGCTGAGTTTTACTTCCGATTTGTCAATTTCGGCTTCGTTTTTCCTGATGATTTTATGTACTTCTTCAGACACCTTCAGTTCGCTTGAAGTAACAAAGTGTTCCATGTAATCCAATTGCTGGAGCACAATGTTTGCCAATGCTTCGAAATCGGCATGGATACTTTGAAGGGCGTCGTCTTTTTTGATGGTCATGATTGAATGTTTTTAATGTTTTATGAACCCATTATCCAAACTTACCGGTAAGGTATTGCTCGGTTCTTGGGTCTTGCGGGTTGGTGAACATGTTTTTTGTTTTGCCGTATTCAACCAATTCTCCAAGATACATAAATAATGAATAATCTGAAATCCTGGCAGCCTGCGACATGTTGTGGGTCACCAGGATGATGGTATAGTTTTCTTTTAGTTGTACCAGCAGGTCTTCCACTCGTGAAGTGGCAATAGGGTCGAGCGCCGAAGTTGGTTCGTCCATCAGGATGATTTCGGGGCCGAAAGCCAGCGCACGAGCAATACAAAGACGTTGCTGCTGTCCGCCCGAAAGGAATGTGCCTTTCTTGTGGAGCGAGTCTTTCACCTCCGACCACAGCGCCACATCTTTCAGCGATTTCTCAACAATCTCGTCTTTTTCTTTTTTCTTCAGGCGAATGCCGTTCAGCTTGTACCCGGCAATCACATTGTCATAAATGCTCATTGTCGGGAAAGGGTTCGGACGCTGAAAAACCATGCCCATCTGCCTGCGCAGTTTAATGGTCGACATGTCGTAGATGTTTTCATCGTGGATCAGCACTCTCCCTTCCGTGGAGATATTGTCGTACAGCTCATGCATCCGGTTCAGGGCGCGCAGCAAAGTACTTTTACCACACCCCGACGGGCCCATGATCGCTGTTACCGTGTTCTTTTTAATATCGACCGAAACATCTTTTACCGCGTAATTTTTATCATAGGCAATGGAAAGGTTCTCGATCGTCAAAGCCGGATTCTTTATTTCTGCAATTGTATTCGTCATTTGGTCTATCGTCAATTTTTCTTAACCTGCTTTCTTTCAATATAAAAGAACAGGCCTGTAACCTTATCTTCTTTTGGCTGCAATTTGTTTTGAAACAATATTCAAAAGTAGGATAATGCCCATCAGCAAGAGTGATGAACTCCAAATTAAATCAACCATGTTCGGATCGTTGTAAAATTCCCAGATCAACAAGGGGACGGCGCTTGTTGGTTTGGTAATGTCGAGGTTGATTTGCGAGCTTCCGAGGGCTGTCAGCATCAATGGGGCAGTTTCGCCCAAAATACGCGACAATCCAAGCAATATCCCGGTAAGCAACCCGCTAAATCCGGTTGGTATCAGCACCCGCAGGATCACTTTGTGATAGGGAGTGCCGAGGGCCAGCGCCGCTTCTTTTAGCGCTGTTGGTATCATTTTCAGGGTCTCTTCCGTCGACCGGACAATCATCGGCAGCATCATGATCGACAGTGATACACTACCGGCCAGTGCCGAGAAACCCATCGTGACATGTTTTACGATCCACAGGTAGGAAATCAAACCCAGTACAATCGATGGTATCCCCTGCAAAATATCGGAAATATTACGGGTGAGGTTGGCCAGGAACTTGCCCTGGTTTTCGTACAGGTAAATCCCGGTAATGATTCCCACGGGAATAGCAATTGCCGAAGCCAGCACGATCATGACCAGTGTTCCGATAACCCCGTTGGCAATACCGCCGGGTATTTTTTCGCCGTTGGCAACTGCTGTCATGGCAGCAAAAGTATCGGGTGTACTTTTTATCAGGAAGTCGAGGCTGATTTGCCTGTAACCTTTGATAAAAAGTTTGGAAATAATCAATACGATCGGGGAGATGGTAATAACTGAAAGTAAGATTACCATGCCCAGAACGATCTTATCTTTTAAAATCCGTCCGGTTGACTTGTCCTGTAGTTTAATGTTTTCCAATGCGCTTAATTTTAGGTCACCTACCTGTTTGTTTTCTATGACTGCCTCTATCACTGTGTACTAAAACTTAATATGTGCTTTTAAGCCATTTTTTTGATGATCAATTTCCCGATCCAGTTTATAATCCCGGTAATCAGGAAAAGGAGCAACCCAATCGAAATCAGGGAGCTGAGTTTTAACCCGTCGGCCTCGCCAAACTGGTTGGCAATTACGCTGGCCATGGTATTTCCGGTAGCAAAAAACCCATCGGGCACCTTGTTGGTGTTTCCAATGAGCATGGTTACTGCCATGGTTTCGCCCAGTGCACGCCCAAACGACAGGATGTAACCGGCCACGATACCCGACCGGGCATTGGGAATGGTCACTGTCTGGATCACTTCGAGGCGGGTGGCGCCAAGTGAGTATGCTGCTTCTTTCAGGTCGTTGGGCACCATGGCGATAATCTCGTTGCTCAGCGAAGTGGCAAAGGGGATGATCATGACTGCCAGGATCAGACTGGCCGTGAAAATACCAAATCCCTGTCCTCCAAAACCCAAATCAATCAGCAACGGGCGCAACACGTAAAATCCCCACAAGCCATAAACGATGGACGGAATCCCTGCAAGCAGGTCGACCAACAGGCCAAGAATGCGGGCAACGCGGGTCCCTTTATAATATTCACCCAGAAAAAGTGAAGTTGAAAACGACAAGGGCAAGCTAATCAGCAAAGCGGCAACCGAAGTCAGCAGGGTTCCGGCAATAAACGGCAGGGCTCCATACGATTCCTTGCCTTCAGTCGGGTCCCAGTCGCCTGAAAAGATAAACTTCCAGCCAAAAACTTTGAAAGCCGGTATGGCGCCTTCAACAAGTGAAAAAACCATACCAGCTGCCAACATCAATATAAGTGATGAGACGAAGAGTAAAACAATTCTTGTTATTTTGTCGCTGTGCATCTGTGTTCAGACTTTGACAAACTCCTGTCTTATTGTAAAAGTGCTTTTCCGTTATAAGTTACACCACGCAGAATTACTTTTGCTTTCTCAACTGCTTTGGCAGGCAGTGGCGCATAGTGTACTTTTTCGGCTTCCGACTGTGCTTTTTCACTCACCACCCAATCCAGCAGTTTCACTGTTGCCAGTGCCTGGGCTTCGGTGCGGTTGTCGTAAGCTTGTTCTTTGTAAAGGATCAACCAGGTGAAACCACTGATTGGATAAGCAGCAGGATCAGAAGAGTTGGTCAGCATGATGCGTGTATCATCAGGGATATCGCCCTGTGCAGCCGCGCTGATGCTTTCGATTGTAGGTTGAATGTAGGCACCGCTGCTGTTTTCAACTTTTGCAGTCTGGATTTTTTGGGCAAAAGCAAACTCAGAACCGATGTAGCCAATTGCACCTTCGGTTTGGCTGATTGTTCCGGCAACGCCCGGGTTACCTTTGGCACCCATTCCGGTAGGCCAGTTCAACGATTTTCCGGTACCAACCTGGTCAGCCCATTTTTGGCTGATTTTGGTCATGTAGTCGCTGAATATCTGAGTTGTTCCGCTACCGTCTGAACGGTGAACAACGGTGATTGCCATATCCGGGAAGTTCACATCCGGGTTGTTGCTTTTCAACAGCGGGTCGTTCCACTTGGTTACTTCGCCCATGAAAATTTTCTCCAACAGTTCGTTCGACAGTTGAATGTTGTCAGCTCCCGGAAGGTTGTATGCAATGACAACTGCTCCCAAACAAGTAGGGATGTGTACCACAGCGGCAGGCATTTCGGCCAGCTTGGCATCATTCAGGTAGCCATCGGTAGCGCCAAAATCAACAACTTTGTCGTTCAAACTACGGATACCGCCTCCTGAACCAATACCACCATAAGTTACTTGCACGCCTGTTTCGTCGGCATACGCTTTAAAGATCATGTTGTAATATGGAAGAGGAAAAGTTGCACCAGCTGCTGTGAGGGTGGCTTTTTCACTTTCAGTACCTGCTTTTTTTGTTGAATTCTGACAAGCGCTCAAAAGAACTACTGCCAAAACGAATGATAAGATAACTTTCATGATTTTATGAATTAAAATTTGAATTCGAAATTCAGTATAAAGGTCGAGGTGAAAGCTTTACTATCATCAGCCGGGCTCCATCCACTGAAGTTTGGAGCAATTTTCACACCTTTGACCGGGGCAATTTCAACACCGGCAATGTACAGCTGACCATCTTTCGATAAATTCCAGTCCGACTTGGAAGAAATGTTATCGTAGCGTGCAAAAAGCTTCACTTTTTTAGATGCTTTGTAGTTTGCATAGAATGACGTACCGTCCAGATCATGGCCTTCAGCAAAACCATGGTTCAGTTGCTTGTTGTATTCGGCGCCAACTGAGAAACTTTCGGCTTCGTAACCAATAAATGTGGCGATAGACGAAAGAGTGGTTTCTTTTGAGCTGAAGTCGTAATAAACGCGTCCGGTCAATTTTTCCACCGGTTTGATTGTTGCACCAATACCGTAACGCATGGCGCTGTCGGCCTGAAGTTTTTTGTAACCTTCGCCATTAACAACAATTACATCGGCACTAAACTCGTCGCAGAATTTGTAAGATACACTGGCTCCCAGATCGGCGCTGGAGTTGAACCCGTATTTGTCCTGAAATGATTTTTCAACGTAACGGTTTCCCCAGAATCCTTCCTGTAAACTAAAGGCAGTAGTTCCGATCAAACCGAAATTTACGGTGAAGTTGTTCTCTTTATATTTCAGGTATGCGTTTTTGATGTAAGCGGTCATTTGCAATTTGCTGCCGTTGCCCGGATCGCCAATATCGAAATTGGCTTTTGCCGAGAAGTTTTTACTGAAGGCATATTCATACCCCAGGTACACGCGGGTGAGCTCGAAGGCTGAAGCTGATTCCCCATCAGAAAATGTAGCGTGATAATTACTGAAAACTTTCATAAATGGTTTTCCACCCGGTTTAAACTCTTCTGTTGTCTGGGACATGCCCAATAGCGCAATGCAAAGCATTGCCAATGTCAATACACTTTTACGTTTCATATACTTAAGATTGATAATACATTAAATTCTTTTCACAGAATCCATTGCAAATGAATTGCTATGTTATTACAACGGAATTAATAAAATATTACAAAACGATTAAATTCTTGTTTTTGCTTGAAAAAAGCATTCCAAATCATCGTCTTATATGCACAAAATCAACAAAATAGCCATTGTTTCAAAAATGTTACAGAAGAATGTTTTTTGTGATTTTTTTTATGGTTCTTCTTGTTTCCAACAATAATGAGATTGAGATCGCAGGATTGTTACAAAAGCAGAAAATCATATTTGCGTCCTGATACTATCATTATATTCCCCTGGCTATACCCTTCCATCATTTATCAAATAAAAAAAGACAAAAAAGTATTTTATTAGGCAGCGTTTTGAATTTTTGTGACGTACCTATTAGAAAATAAACGATCGTTTTAGGAATTTTTCATTAACAACTTAAAAATTGAAGCTATGAAAACAATTATTCAATTTCTGAAAGGTAAGCCAACTTTATTGATGCTGATCGCTGTTTTTTGCGCAACGACGCTTACTTCCTGTAGTAATGATGAAAGCGACTCCGATATGTTACAGGGAACCTCTGTTAAGTATTCAGGAAGCTTTGTTAAAGCCAAAGATGATGTAGTGACAAGTGCAACGGGAACAAGCAATGTAACTTTTGACACGAATACACTTAAACTAAGTTATACGATAAGTTGGTCCGGTCTCGGTTCAAATGCTATAAATATGCATTTCCATGATAACGGTCCTGTAATTGTTGAGATTGTCGGGTTTGCCAACACGACCAATGGCACTGTTTCAGGTACAGCTGAACTGACCTCAGCTCAGGCAAGTGATTTGGCGGCAGGTAAGATATACGTGCAAATCCATACAGCGAATTATCCCGGCGGTGAAGTAATCGCAGCTCTTACCAAAAGTTCAGGTTCTTCATCAGGTTCCGGTAACGGCGGTGGCGGCGGTTATTAGTACATTATTACAATGGATAATACGATGTTAATATTAAGGCATTTATTTAAAATGATTATTTGTGTCCCGATGGTTTGGGGATGTACAAATATGGCACCGGAACTATCGACTGAAAAACCTGGTTCCGAGGAATGTTTCCCTGAATTCCCGGATATGAATGTGACTTACGACAACTATGTAAAAGATGTTTTAACACGTAACTGTACCGTATGTCACTATCCTGGTAATTCTCCGGGACCGGGCAACTTTACAACTTACGAGGGAATAATGGCGTTGGTAGACGGTGCTTTTTTTTACCGGGTAGTGAGCGACCAGGCTGATATGCCTCAGGGTAATGCCCCGCTGCCGCAGTCTACCCGTGATTCGTTAAATGTATGGATCAGCAATTGTGCCCCGAAAAATTAGAAAGGGAGGTAAAACGTGAAAATATTGCTGTTTGTTTTTTTGATCGTTGCAACGAATGTGATTGGGATGGCTCAGGTATTTGTATCCCGAGATGCAGAGTTAAGTTTTTATTCCAAAGCTCCAATTGAGGATATTTATGCTGTCAGCCATACAGGGATGTCTGCTCTTGATGTCACATCAAAAACCATTTATTTCAAAGCAGCGATAAAATCCTTCAAGTTTGAAAAGAGCCTGATGAGAGAACATTTTAATGAAAACTATATGGAGAGCGACCAATATCCCTATGCCGAATTTAAGGGACAAATCGTGAATGATATTAATCTGGCCTTGGATGGAACCTATCAGGTAACAGTGACCGGAGACCTTACTATTCACAATGTAACCCAAAAGTACACGGTTGAAGGTGAGCTGAAGATTACAAATGGAAATGTAAAAGCTCATGCAGTTTTTCCGATTAAGTTGGTTGATCACGAAGTCAAAATCCCTCGAATCGTGATCAAAAACATAGCGGAGGTGGTACAGGTAACGGTATCGGCTGACTATAGACAGGATACTGAAAGCAGACAATATTAGATTTTCAATATTCAACAAGAGCGTGGATGAAGATCAATTAGGAACATGAATACCAAATCGTAAAAAAAGAATTGGGAATGGTTTGGTTGCACTGGATAAACAATTCTACTTTGCCGGACTTAGAATGTATTTTTTGGGGCCAGTCAAGGTAGAATTGACTTTAATAAAGAGACGTATTTGCTATCCTGTTTATTGGGATGGAGCACAAAGATCCTACAAAATTATTTTAGATGAAAAGAGTCATTATCATTTGTATTGCCTTTTTGTTCATTTCTCCACTACGGGCTCAGGACGATTTGACCCGGTTATTTGCTGATTCGGCAGTAATTGAAACCAATTTCCCGGCAATTCCTACATTCAAATCGCCCCGAATTATAAATGGTCAATCCAGTGAAACGATTCACAAAAACGACCTGGTATTTATGGTTCTTCATCGATTTGGCGATATAGCCAGCGATTTTGGAGGAATCAACACCTTCTACGGGTTGGATAATTCAACTGATATTCTAATCGGGTTTAACTATGGAATAACCGATAACCTAAATATGGGTTTTGGAAGAGCTAAAGGTGCGCCAAACGGAACAAACACTTATCAAAAACAATTATTTTACCTGAATCTCAAAGCCCGTTTATTGAGACAAACGAGCGACGATCATGTGCCTGTTTCTCTATCGCTTTTTGGCAATAGTGTTGTTTCCGGAATGGAAAAGTCGAGACTCTCAACTTCCGATGCCAATTTTCAATCGTTTGGTGACCGAATGAGTTATGTTGCTCAGTTGATTGTTTCACGGAAATTCAGTCCTTCGTTTTCCTTGGAAATTACGCCTACCTATATTAGGAGAAATTATGTGACATATATAGACATGAACAACCTGTTTGCGCTGGGGTTGGGAGGTAGGATGAAAGTCAGTCACCGGATGGCCTTGGTGGTTGACTATTTTTGGAGTTTCCGCAGTCAGAACAGTAAAGATTACTTTTTTCAACAGAAAGACTTTAAGTTCTACAATCCACTGGGAATAGGATTGGAGATCGAAACCGGCGGGCATACGTTCAACCTCAGTTTTACCAATTCAACAGCTATTCTTGAGAATCAGTTTATTCCCTCTACTAGCAGTAAGTGGGGAGATGGCGGTTTTCGGTGGGGATTTAGCATATCGCGTACATTCTCTGTTGGGAGAAGATCAGATGCAGTCAATTATTTACAGTAGAAGGAATATTGATTCTCGAAATGTTATAAAGTACAGGTCGAAGAACGAGATTTAACTTGATTGGCTTTCAACCGTAAAAGAATCAGTTCATTCGACTATAAAATATCATTGTTATCCGGATGGCTGAAAAAGAACTGCAGAAGTTGATTGATGGTTGCATACAAAATGACCGACAGAGTCAAAAGTTGTTGTACCAGAAGTTTTATGGCTTTGCTATGAAAATATGTTTGCGTTATACCAGTAACCAAACTGAGGCTTCTGATGTGCTAAATGAAGGCTTCTTTAAGGCTTTCACCCACATAGAGAAATACGATAATAACTGGCCCTTTAAAACGTGGCTAGGAAAGATCATGTATAACGCTTCAATTGATTATTACCGGGCAAATCTGAAATGGCGGCAAATGGATGCTCTTTCCAAACTGGAACATAATTCAGAAGAAATAACAGTTGAACACAAACTTGGTTATGACGATCTTTTGTCGATGATCAGACAACTGCCGCCGGTTTACCGAATGGTCTTTAACCTGTACGCTATTGACGGTTATTCGCACGAAGAGATCGCTCAGATTATGGGCATAGAAATCGGTACCTCTCGGTCGAATTTGTACAAGGCAAGAATGAAATTGCAGCAAATGTTGACCCGCTCACAGTCAGTTATCGTTCTTCTGATTTGGAAATACGACACTGATATTGTAAACACTCCGTCTGCTTTCAATAAGATTAATCGCACAAAACCTGGCAGGTATGAGCAATAAAAGAAAGAGCCATATTGACGATCTGTTCATGGAAGGACTTACTTCGAAGCATGTACCTGTAAGTTTCAATGAAAGCGATTGGAATAAGCTGGAGCAACGACTTGTGCGACACGAAAACAGAAAGCGTGCAATCTTCTGGATCAAACCTTTAAGTGGTATTGTAGCTTTGTTAGCATTGGCTTTCTCTATTTGGGTGCTGTGGCCCGAGAACAAAAAGGCCACTAAGCAACAGTTGGCTAATGAGCAGACAATGACTGAGAAACCTGACAAACAGGAAATAGCAGAAACACAGCCAGAGAAGTCAGATTTTGACAAAATCGCTGAGCCTGTATCTGAGACTTCGACTGCGGCAAGGACTGAAAAGAAAAAAATGACTAAGTCAGTTAGTCCTGCAGAGAAAATACCAGGAGTTCCCGGACTTGAAAAGGAAATAGCTTTAGCGCTGACACCCAAGGAGTCTCTCCCTGCCACATTGTCTATTACAGAACATGATAATTTTTTACGGTTGGAGCTGATTAACCGGAATAAACCCATTCAGCGAACACCCGAAATGCTTGGTAAGCCTGATATACCGGCTCCGGTGCCAAGGAAAAAAGAGCATAGGTTAGTACTCAGTGTTCTTGCTGCTCCCGCCTATAATGCGGTGAATGATTTAAGCAATGCTA
>JBNKTK010000036.1:0-29133 GCA_050298035.1 Mangrovibacterium sp.
AATTGTCCGATAGAAATCGGTAACTAAATAAGTAAAAAGTAAGTCAAAAATGTCAACCTTATTTAGGGATCGTCATTCGCAGGTTAATGACCGGTAACAGATCACCACTGTAGTTGATCGTACCTGAGACACATTCTGGAGAATGGGGAAGGGGCTGGATTTTCACCATATTAACAACCTGTTCGATAAAAGATAACTTAATTGCAAACTGCAGGTCGCTAATCTGAAATATAATTATATTGGAATAATTATTCGTCATTTTTCACTGATATTAAGGTTGATAATGAGTAGATCATCGAATCGCTGCTTATAAATTTAAGAAAATTAATTGATACTGTAAATACATTGTTCGTGTATTTAATCAAATTGTGATCAAAGAAAATGTTAAGATTTGCTGATTATTTGTTCCCTGACAGCAGGCTTTTATCCAGTTTATCATGCTCGTCGAAACCTTGATAAACGGCAAACAGCAACTGCAATACATTACTTAGCAGGCTGGTGAAAAAGATGATGACCATCACCATGATCTGGTATTTGACTGACAGAACAGGATTAGTGCCACCGAGTATTTGACCAGTCATAACGCCGGGGAGGGACACCAGCCCAACAGTGGCCATTGTAGCCATTGTTGGCGCCATGGCTGTGCGGATGGCTTCTTTTAAAAACGGGCGCAGGGCTTCCTGTCTCGATGCACCGCTTGCCAAAAGAAAGAGGTAAGTTTTTTCTTCCTTGCGGGCCATGCTGAAAAAGGTTTTTAGCGCTACGATATTTGACTTCAGAATATTGCCGAGCATTAATCCGGCAACCGGAATTAGAACATCGGCCTTAAAAATATGGTCGAGCTGGACGATAGCAGCATTGAAATAAAGCAGGGTAAAAAGGGTAGGAATGAGCATGGATATGAAGGTTGGAACCACCAGCTTTTTCAGTCGCAGCGAAGAGTTTCGGATGCCGGAGAAGGCTGCAAAAAGAACCATCAGGCAAACGTAGGCCAGGTTAATGGCAATATTGTCCCATCTGAAGATATATTCCAGGTAAACGGCAACAAATCCCAACTGCACAAGCATCCGCAAAACAGCAATGGCCAGTTTCTTATTAAACCCCAGACGGAGCTTCCAGATGATGAGCATGGTCGGTGCAATCAGCAAAAGGCCAAATACCAGTCCGCTTATGGAAATGTTTGCTGCGTTCATGCTTTAAAATTTGAGATTACTTTCATCGGTGGAACCTGCCATTCTGCATCGTGGCTCACGCAAATCACGGTTTTGTTGGTGTGAGTGATGTAATCGATGAAAAAGCGCTTCATCCTGTCATCAAGAGCCGAGGTTGGTTCATCAAGCAAAAGTACGGGACGGTCGAGCAGCATGATCAGTACCCAGCCCAGTCGTTGTCTTTCACCCCCTGAAATGTCGCTGGTATTTTTTTGAAGGATCTCTTCGTTCAGGTTAACTTCCTTTAGTTTCTCAATAAGTTTGTCTTCGGAGTAATTGATGGGTTTGTTGGTTGTGTAGCTGAATATTTCGCTGAAAACCTCATTGACTTTCCCGTTTGGGAAGTCGATATCCTGACTGAGGTAGCCAATTTGGCTCCTGATGGAGCGCATGTTTGCAGGCTTTACTTCTTTTTGGTTGAAAATGATTTTGCCTTCGTCGGCACTTATAAAACCCAATACTAATCGGAGCAAACTGGTTTTTCCACTTCCTGACGGAGCTGAAAAAACAACCTTTTCGCCTTTGGCTACCATGAGGTTGAACTGTTCAAGCAGTTGCTTATTCCCCAGTTTAAGGGATACATTCTTAAATCGGATCATGAAGAATAAGTAATAGACAGACGACAAAAAAGCCGGACTTTAATCCGGCCTATATTTAGATTAACTTGCTTTTAATCGTTGTGTATCATGCGGATCGATTTTGGTCGCAGCATATTCTTTCGAAATTTTCAGGTTTTTAATTCCGTCAGTCGGGCTGTCAAACATGGCATCGATCATGATACTTTCGCAGATTGAACGCAACCCGCGAGCGCCAAGCTTAAATTCAACTGCCTTGTCTACGATAAACTCCAGGGCATCTTCCTCAAAACTTAGCTCGATATCATCCAACTCAAACAACTTGATGTATTGTTTGATCAGGGAGTTTTTAGGCTCAGTCAGGATATTTCTTAGTGCATCGCGATCAAGTGGTTGCAGGTAAGTTAATACTGGCAAACGGCCAATAATTTCAGGGATCAGGCCAAAGCTCCGTAAATCCTGCGGTGAAATATATTGCAGCATATTTTCGCGGTCAATCTGATCGACGTTTTTCTGTGCACCGTAGCCAACCACTTTTGTATTGAGGCGGTTTGCAATCTTCTTATCAATGCCGTCAAAAGCGCCGCCGCAAATGAACAGGATGTTTTTGGTATTTACCGGGATCATTTTTTGTTCCGGGTGCTTGCGGCCACCTTGGGGCGGTACGTTAACAATCGAACCTTCCAGCAGTTTCAGCAAGCCTTGCTGAACACCTTCACCTGAAACATCACGGGTGATTGACGGGTTGTCTCCTTTACGGGCAATTTTGTCAATCTCGTCGATGAATACTATTCCACGTTCGGCAGCTTCAACGTTATAATCTGCAGCCTGTAACAGACGGGTCAGTAAACTTTCAATGTCTTCACCAACATAGCCTGCTTCGGTTAAAACGGTGGCATCAACTATGGTGAAGGGGACATGCAGCATTTTTGCAATGGTACGTGCCAGCAATGTTTTGCCGGTACCGGTTTGTCCAACAAGAATGATGTTTGATTTTTCAATCTCTGTCTCGTCGTCGTTCTGCACTTTCTGGTTCAGGCGCTTGTAGTGGTTGTAAACAGCAACCGATAAAATTTTCTTGGCCTGGTCCTGACCGATTACATACTGATCCAGGAAATCTTTGATTTCTTTTGGTTTCATCAGTTTTACACCAGTCAGGTCAAATTCAGTGTCTTTTTTGAATTCTTCTTCTACTATGGCGTAAGCCTGTTCAATACAGCGGTCGCAGATATGACCTTCCATACCGGCGATCAGCAGGTTTACATCAATCTTTTCCCGTCCGCAAAAAGAACATTTATCCATATTGTATTTCTCTTTTGTCAAAGCTTAGCTCCTTACCAAAATTTCGTCAATCATTCCATATGCTTTGGCTTCTTCCGAAGTCATCCAGTAGTCGCGGTCCGCATCCATCTCAACTTGTTCATACGATTTATCTGCGTGCTTGGCTATGATATCGTACAATTCTTTTTTCAGTTTTAATATTTCACGTGCTGTGATTTCAATATCAGAGGCCTGGCCTTGTGCGCCACCCATTGGCTGATGGATCATCAAGCGTGAGTGTTTCAGTGCCGAGCGCTTGCCATGGGTGCCGGCGGTAAGCAAAACTGCTCCCATTGATGCAGCCATACCAGTACAGATTGTTGCAATGTCGGGCGAAATGTATTGCATCGTATCGTAAATACCTAAACCTGCATGTACTGAGCCTCCGGGGGTGTTGAAATAAATCTGGATGTCTTTGTTCGGGTCCGTTGACTCAAGGAACAGCAACTGTGCCTGAATGATATTGGCGATGTAATCATCGATTGGAGTTCCCAAGAAGATGATGCGGTCCATCATCAGGCGAGAAAATACATCCATTGAGGCAACGTTCAGTTGTCTTTCTTCAATAATGTACGGGGTGAGGCTGTTTGTAAACAATGATTCGTAACGATGCATTGTCAGACTGCTTATTCCCATGTGCCGGGTGGCATATTTATTAAACTCTTTGTGATCGTTCATTAGCTATTTCCTCCGATAAAAAAAAACTTTGTAAAAAACGGTCAGCTTCCTGCGAAATGTCGAAACAATCTACGGGACAGGCCGATTTTTACAAAGTTAAAAAAATATGCTTTCGACTACTTGTCGAAGGTTAATTTTCCAATAACTTGTTAAATTCTTCGTTGCTGATTTCTTTCTCGTCCAGAGCGACTTTCGACTTGATCACTTCCATGATTTTATCTTCCTGCACCTTTGTGAACAAGCGTCTTCTTTCTTCTTCATTTTGAAGAATGTGGCCGGCATAGTTTTCCAGGTGTTCGTCCTGAACATTGAACATGCCGTATTGGCTAAACTGCATGGCAGCTACTTTTTTTGCCAAATCTTTCACATCTTCTTCTTTGACCTCAATCTCATTGTCTTTCACTAGTTGGCTTTTAATTAATTGCCAGCGAAGATCTTTCATGAAATTGTCAAAGTCAGCTTCGATCTGCTCTTCTGTTAATTCCTCGTTTGTTGTTTTTATCCAGCGTTTCAGGAATTCTTCAGGCAATTCCATTTCAATCTTATCAACCAGTGTATTGCGGCTGTCGATGGCAAATTTGTAATCGCTTGAATAGATAAAGTTTTCCTGAAGCTCAGCTTTTAGTTTGTTGCGGAATTCTTCTTCGGTTTTTACATCAGTATCTTCACCAAAAGCCTTCTTGAACAAATCTTCATTGACCTCGGCATTTTTGAAGTTCAGGACTTCTGAGATGCTGAATTTGAATTCGCCATCAATGTTTTCAGCTTCTTCGTGAGAAAGGTTCAACATGTGGCCGACTTCATGTTTACTTTCGTAAACTTTTACCGGATCAAAAACAATGCTGTCGCCGGCTTTTTTCCCGATGATTTCGTTTTTAACCGCTTCGTCTTTCATCAGGTCAACGGCGATGATCACGCGCTCGGCTTTGATTCCGTCTTCCAGTTCATTACCGTTGGCGTCAAGTTGTGCAAAATCACCACGGATGGTTGATTTTTCGCTTACTTCTTCAACGATTTCGTTTTCGCCGAAACGTCCGGTGTAAGATTCAACTTGTTTGTTGACCATGTCTTCGTCAACAATGATATTGTAATAAGTGAATTTTTTGCGTTTGTCGAGTTTCACCTCAATTTCGGGTGCTACAGCGATATCAAAAACAAATTCGAAATCTTCAGTAGTATCCCAGTCAATTTTAGGTTGTTTTTCCTCGTTTGGAAGAGGCTCACCCAACAGGTTGAGTTTTTCTTCAACAATGTATTTCGACAGGTTATTGGACAACATCTTGTTTACCTCATCGGCAAGGATCGCTTTCCCGTACATTTTCTTTACCAAGCCTGCAGGGACTTTGCCAGGACGGAAACCAGGCATGTTGGCTTTTTTGCGATAGTCTTTTAAAACGTCGTTTACCGTAGCTTCGTAATCACTTTTTTCGATTTTTACAGTAATAATTGCGTTTAGCTCGTTGATGTTTTCTTTTGTAATATTCATAGAATTCCACTTAATTTTTCGGAAAATGATCGGATAACCAATAAGTTATCTCAAAATAACAATGTAAGACCTGATGCCATAAATCAATAAAAACCGCTTGCTTGAGTTTGTATTCAAGCATAGCGGTTGAGCTTTTCAATTTGTGCGGACGAAGGGACTCGAACCCCCACGCCGTGTGGCACTAGATCCTAAGTCTAGCGCGTCTACCAATTCCGCCACGTCCGCTAATCGAGGCGCAAATATAAAGCAATTTTTTATTTCTGCAAACCTAAAAATCAAAGTTTAGGACAATATTTTTTCGGGTAGATATTATCGCAAAGTAAAGTTTTGTCCGAGGTAAACGCGGCGCACATCTTCGTCGTTTGCCAGTTCCTCAGCCGTGCCGGCTTTCAGTATGGAACCTTCAAATAAAAGATAGGACCGGTCGGTGATCGAGAGTGTTTCGTGTACGTTGTGGTCAGTGATCAGGACACCGATGTTTTTTTCAATCAGTTTTTTTACGATTTCCTGGATGTCCTCAACGGCGATTGGGTCGACTCCGGCAAAAGGCTCGTCCAATAAAATAAATTTTGGATCGATTGCCAGCGCCCGGGCAATTTCGGTACGACGGCGTTCTCCACCCGAAAGCTGGTAGCCTTTGCTTTTTCGGATGTGTTGTAGTCCAAACTCGCTGATAAGCGATTCCAGCTTTTCTTTTTGGTATTCTTTGGAATAGTTTGTCATTTCGAGCACGGCCCGAAGATTATCTTCAATGCTTAGTTTCCGGAAAACAGATGCCTCTTGTGCCAGGTAGCCAATCCCGCGCTGGGCACGTTTGTAAACAGGCATTTTGGTGATTTCTTCATTGTCAATGAAAATTTTCCCGGATAACGGCTGGATCAAACCAACAATCATATAAAAAGATGTTGTTTTACCGGCACCGTTTGGTCCCAGCAACCCAACAATCTCGCCTTGGTTAACTTCAAACGAAACTCCTTTTACGACAGTTCTTTTCCGGTATTTCTTGACAATGTTCTCTGCTCTTAATTTCATATCATTGAAAACGCCTGTGTTTAAGCTTTAGTGTTTTATCGTATTATATCGCCTCCAATTCTCTTTCTGCTTTTTTAGTGACCCGTTGGGCAATCAGTATACCAACTTCGTAAAGTGCAACCAATGGCAAACATACCATAATTTGACTAAACACATCCGGTGGTGTGATAATCGCTGACAGGATTAACAGGATCACATAGGAATGCCGACGGTACTTTTTCATCATTTGGGGGCCAAGTATGCCAACTTTAGCCAAAAAGAAAACAAAGACCGGAAGTTCAAAGATTACCCCGCTTGCCAAAGTGATTGAAGTAACTGTACTGATATAGGACAAAACGTTAATCTGGTTTCCAACTTCAGTACTGATTGAATAAGACCCCAGAAAATGAACGGAAAGCGGTACAATTAAATAATAACCAAAAAGTACCCCGAGGATAAAAAGGATTGACATGTAGAATACTGCCCCTGCTGAATGTTTTCTTTCCTTTTCGTACAGGGCCGGTTTGATAAATCTCCAGATCTCAAAGATCACGTAAGGCGATGAAATAATCAGTCCGGCAATAATGGAGGTCCAGATGTGTGTCATGAATTGTCCGGCCATGCTGATGCTGATTAGTTTCAGTTCGGTCGTATTGATCCGCAATGAATCTATCCCTGTGTAATCAGCCAATAGGCCAAACATCCGGTTTGTCCAGAAATCCGGCATCTTGGGGTGCAGGATGATTTTGTCGAAAATAATGTCTTTGTTGATGAACGCAACGATTGAAAATACAACAATGGCCAGGAAAGCACGGATGATATGCCATCTCAATTCTTCAAGGTGTTCCAGGAAAGACATTTCTGACTGTTCCGCTTTTTTATGCTTTCTTTTTTTTGTGCTTTGTTCCTCTGTCATTTCCGACACTTTGATTTAGTTCTCTTCAAAGGATATAGGTTGAAAACCGTGGACAAATATAGCTACTATATATTATTTGCTTTTGTGCAAAAGCTTAAAATTATTTAAATCACATGTAATGGTGCTGAAAATGAAAAAAAAACATTGCGATTTAAATCAGAATTTATCTATCTTAGTTTTTGCGTAAAAGATTTGTGAAAAAGAAGTTAAATTATTGTGGCTTTATGAAGAACGAGCTAACATTAACCGATCAGCTACGGAAGTATTTTGGGTTTGATCGTTTTAAGGGTCAGCAGGAGGAGGTGATTAGTAGTGTTTTAGAAGGGAGTGACACGTTTGTGTTAATGCCGACGGGGGGAGGGAAATCGCTATGTTATCAACTTCCGGCGCTAATCATGGATGGAACTGCAATCATCATTTCCCCGCTGATTGCATTGATGAAAAACCAGGTTGACTCTATCAGAAGTTTTGGTACCGATGACGGTATTGCCCATTTTCTAAATTCATCATTGACAAAACAAGCGATTCAGCAGGTTAAAGATGATATGACCAGTGGTCGGACGAAATTGCTTTATGTTGCGCCCGAGTCGTTGACCAAGCAAGAGAATATTGATTTTCTGAAGACGGTGGAGATTTCGTTTTATGCCATTGATGAGGCTCATTGTATTTCGGAATGGGGACATGACTTCCGCCCAGAGTACCGGCGTATCCGGCCAATTATCCAGGAAATCGGGAATGCGCCAATAATAGCGCTGACCGCTACGGCTACTGCCAAAGTGCAACACGATATCCAAAAAAACCTCGGCATGTTAAATTCCCGGGTCTTTAAAGCATCATTTAACAGGCCAAACCTCTACTATGCCTTAAAACCAAAGGTAAAACCAGAAACCCAGATCATCCGGCACATTAAGGAGAATGAAGGGAAGAGCGGCATTATTTATTGTTTGAGCCGCAAGAAGGTTGAAGAGTTGGCCGAATTACTTCGGGTAAACGGGATTAAAGCCCTGGCCTACCATGCCGGGATGGATTCTGCTACCCGTTCAGGGAACCAGGACAAATTCCTGATGGAGGAAGTGGATGTTATTGTGGCAACCATTGCTTTCGGTATGGGGATTGACAAGCCGGATGTGCGCTTTGTTATTCATTACGACATTCCCAAAAGCCTGGAGGGATACTACCAGGAAACAGGGCGCGCCGGACGTGACGGAGGAGAAGGCCAGTGTATTGCTTTTTATTCATATAAAGATATCCAGAAGCTAGAGAAATTCATGCAGGGCAAGCCGGTAGCCGAACAGGAGATTGGCCGGCAGTTGTTGCTCGATACGGCTTCGTATGCCGAATCGGCAATTTGCCGCCGGATTATTCTGCTGAATTATTTTGGCGAAACACTGGAAGAACCTTGCGGAAACTGCGACAATTGCCTTAATCCGAAAGAGCAGATTGAAGCCAGCGACGAAGTGCGCCGTGCCTTGCTCGCCATTCATGAAGTAAAAGAAAAGTATAAAGCGGAGCATATCTCGGATATTTTGACTGGTAAAATGACTTCGGCTGTAAAATCGTTCCATCACGATGAGTTGGAAGCATATGGTAATGGTGATGACCACAGCGCCCGATTTTGGAATGCCGTGTTCCGGCAAAGTATGATTGCCGGTCTGATAAACAAGGATATTGAAAACTATGGATTGCTGAAGTTGACCGAAAAAGGACATGCTTTTATTGCTAAACCGGAGCCATTCTTGTTGGTGCGCAACCATAATTACGACGAGCTGGAAGAAGAGTATGCTTCTATCGGTGCCCCTTCGGGAAGTTCGGCAGGCGACCCTGAATTGTTTGAAATACTGAAAGATTTACGCAAGAAAGTAGCCAAGAAGCACAACTTGCCCCCTTTCGTGATTTTCCAGGATCCTTCGTTGACAGACATGTCGATCCAGTACCCGATTACATTGGATGAATTGAAGAATATTCAGGGTGTTGGCGAAGGAAAGGCCAAACGATATGGCAGCGAGTTTGTTGAGTTGATAAAGTCGTACGTTGAGGACAACGATATTGAACGTGCACAGGACATGGTGGTGAAAACCGTAGCCAATAAATCGAAAAGTAAAGTCGAGATTATCATGGCTATTGACCGGAAGCTATCGCTGGATGATATTGCAGACTCAAAAGGGATTGATATGAATGAACTGCTTTCCGAACTTGAGGCGATTGTTAACTCCGGCACCAAAATCAATATTGATTATTACATTGACGAGGTGTTGGATGAGGATCATCAGGAAGAAGTCTTCGATTATTTCCGTGAAGCCGAGGATGACAGTATCCAGTCTGCATTGGATGAATTGGGGGATGATGAATATAATGAGGAGGAAATCCGGCTGATGCGGATCAAATTTATTTCTGAAATGGGAAATTAAACCAGTATAAAGAGAAGAGGCTGATCACGCGATCAGCCTCTTCTTGTATTTTGGTGTGTTCTATTCGTGGTTTCTGTATTTTCGTCCGGGGTAAACCTTCAGCGCTTCTTCCAGTATTTTTAGGGCTTTTGCCAATTCCGGTTTTTTCAGCACGTAGGCAATCCTGACCTCATCTTTTCCATATCCGGGTGTGGTGTAAAAACCCGATGCCGGAGCCAGGAAAATTGTTTCATTTTGGTATTCAAACTTTTCCAGTAGCCATTCGCAGAATTTGTCAGAGTCGTCAACCGGAAGGCGGGCAACCGTGTAGAAGGCCCCCATCGGAATTGGCGAATAAACACCGTCAATCCGGTTCAGCCCGTCAATCAGGAATTTTCGTCTTTCCACATATTCATTATACGAATCCATTAAATAGGAATCGGTGTCTTCCAGCGATGCTTCGGCTGCAATTTGCCCGATAAGAGGAGGGCTCAGCCGGGCCTGGCAAAATTTCATCACGTTGCGGCGAACTTCTTTGTCCTTCGAGATCAATGCACCAATCCGGATACCGCATTCACTGTACCGTTTCGAGACGGAGTCAATCAGGATGACATTTTTCTCAATTCCTTCCAAATGGAATGCTGAAATATAAGGTGCCCCGGTGTAGCAGAATTCGCGGTATACTTCGTCTGAGAACAGGTACAAATCGTATTTCTTTACCAGATCACGGATCGCATTCATCTCAGCTTGTGTGTACAGATAGCCGGTTGGGTTATTCGGGTTGCAAATCATGATCCCTTTTGTTTTCGGGGTGATCAGCTTTTCAAACTCCTCGATTGGGGGGAGGGCAAAACCTTCCTCGATTTTTGCAGGGATCGATTTGATAACAGCGCCGGCAACAATCGCAAATGCTTCGTAGTTGGCATATGCCGGTTCGGGGACAATAATCTCATCGCCCGGATCGAGACAGGACATAAACGCAAAGGTTACCGCTTCGCTGCCTCCTGCTGTTATGATGATGTCCTCGACTTGAACATCAATTTTGAACCGGTGATAGTAATTCGCCAGTTTCTGACGGAACGACAAAATTCCTTCACTTGGACTGTATTCCAAAATCTTTCTGTCAATACTCCGGATTGCATCGAGTGCTTTCTGTGGAGTCGGCAGATCGGGCTGACCAATATTTAAATGGTACACCTTCCGTCCCATTTCCTTCGCTTTGTTTGCTAGCGGAACGAGTTTCCTGATTGGTGAATCAGGCATTTTATTTCCCCGTATCGATGTCGTTGGCATATTTGAAAAAATATTTTTGCTAGGTCGGCAAATATACAATTAACAATTCTAAATAAAAATCACCCTATCATCTTAAAATTGAAATATTAATGTGCGGGTCGCTTTTAATTTATAATTGATTTGATTTTTGTTCTGCTTGGAGTTGCGTTGATCGCCTTAACTTTTTGATTTTACTGCGATTTCTTGTTTTTTTATCATGTTTTTCGAAGTGCGTATTAATTAATTTTGAGCATTGGAAAATAAAAATAAAGACTATGATAATTGGTGTACCAAAAGAGATTAAGAATAATGAAAACCGGGTGGCAGTTACACCTGCCGGTGCTGCTGAGTTGGTAAAACGGGGACATGATGTGTATGTGCAGGCAACTGCCGGAAATGGCAGTGGGTTTGCCGATGATGATTATTTGGCTGTTGGTGCAAAATTGCTCCCGACCATTGAAGAAGTTTACGGCATTGCCGATATGATCATAAAGGTGAAAGAACCGATTGCGCAGGAATACAAACTGGTGAAAAAAGGACAGATTCTTTATACTTATTTTCATTTTGCCTCTTCGGAAGAATTGACCAACGCGATGATTGAGAGTGGTGCAGTTTGCCTGGCTTACGAAACAGTCGAGCTGGAAGACCGTTCTTTGCCGTTGTTGATTCCGATGTCTGAAGTTGCAGGGCGTATGTCGGTACAGGAAGGCGCAAAATATCTTGAAAAAACGTATGGTGGATACGGTGTTCTTCTGGGCGGGGTTCCAGGTGTGCCTCCCGCTAAAGTGTTGATCATCGGTGGTGGTATTGTTGGTACCGAAGCGGCAAAAATGGCCGGTGGCCTTGGCGCCGATGTGACCATCATGGATGTGAACCTGAAACGTCTGCGCTATCTCGATGATATTATGCCAGCCAACGTGAAAACCATGATGAGCAACGATTTCAACATTCGTGAAATGGTGAAAACCCATGATGTGATCGTCGGTGCTGTCCTGATACCAGGGACTAAAGCTCCAAAGCTGGTTACCCGCGAGATGGTTTCAACCATGCGCCCGGGAACGGTTATGGTTGATGTGGCAGTTGACCAGGGGGGCTGCTTCGAAACCACTGTGGCGACAACACACGAGCATCCGACTTTTGTGATCGATGATGTAATTCATTATTGTGTGGCCAACATGCCTGGTGCTGTGCCGCGCACTTCAACAATTGCCTTGACAAATGCAACTTTACCATATGCCATACAGCTTGCCAATAAGGGGTGGAAGCAAGCTTGTACGGATAATTTACCATTAAGAAAAGGGTTAAACGTCGTTGACGGAAAAGTAGTTTACGAAGGTGTCGCAGAGGCCTTCGATTTACCGCTTGTTCCGGTTGATTCCGTTTTATAGGATGAAAGTTATTCTGTAGAAAAGCTCTGCCGGAAATGGCAGGGCTTTTTTTGTGTATTGAGTTGCCTGGATATTCTGAACAGACTCGTGAATTGTCTGTCGGAAGTCATGACTCAGCTGGAGAAACAGGTGAGTCTTCCGGTAGGTTTGAAGGCTTGTTCTGCAAAAGGAAAGAACGGTCTGAAAGTGTTTGCGAATCGTCCGGCAGAATACGTGATTTGTTTGATTGTAACAGTGAACCGTTTGAAAAAGTCGAAGAGTTGCCCGACAATATTGACGAATCATCCGACAAGACCAGTGAATCATCCGACGGAATTAGCGAATCGTCCGGCAAATGAATGATATGACGTATTTTGAGTATGACCATACAGTTAAAGTCACTTGCGCTACAGGATTTTTTATATTTTTGTGGCTCAATTCAGAATTAAGTTAAAATCACATACTCATGGAGATTCCCAGTAAGTACAACCCTGCTGAAATAGAAGATAAATGGTACCGGTATTGGATGGATAAAGGTTTTTTCCATTCTGTGCCCGATGAGCGCGAACCTTATACAATTGTAATACCGCCACCAAACGTGACCGGCGTGTTGCACATGGGGCACATGCTCAACAATACAATCCAGGATATTTTGACCCGGCGTGCACGCATGCTCGGGAAAAATGCCTGCTGGGTACCGGGAACCGATCACGCGTCGATTGCAACCGAAGCGAAAGTGGTTGGAAAACTCAAAGACCAGGGAATTTCGAAATTCGATTTGAGCCGCGATGAGTTTCTGGAACATGCCTGGGACTGGACGCACAAACATGGTGGGATCATCCTTGAACAGCTGAAAAAACTGGGTGCCTCGTGCGACTGGGACCGTACCTGCTTTACGATGGATGAACCCCGTAGTGAGTCGGTTATAAACGTGTTTGTTGATTTGTATAACAAAGGCTTGATCTACCGGGGAGTCCGCATGGTGAACTGGGATCCGGCTGCCAAAACTGCCCTCTCGGATGAGGAAGTGATCTACAAGGAAGTTCAGTCGAAACTTTACTACCTGAAATACCAAATTGAGGGGGGTGACGAGTATGTAACCATTGCAACCACACGTCCCGAAACCATTTTGGGTGATACAGCTGTTTGTGTGAACCCGAACGACGAACGCTTCAAACACCTAAAAGGCAAGCGTGTTTTGGTACCACTGATTGGTCGTTCTATCCCGGTTATCGAAGATGAATATGTGGACATGGAATTTGGTACAGGTTGTTTGAAAATCACACCTGCCCACGATATCAACGACTATGAAATTGGCCTGCGGTTCAACTTGCCAAGCATCGATATTTTTAATGATGACGGTACGTTAAGTGAAGCTGCCGGTATGTTCGTTGGTGAAGACCGCTTTGCTGTCCGCGAAAAAATTATGCCCGAGCTTGAAAAAGCAGGTAATGTGGCCAAAGTTGAAGATTATACCAATAAAGTTGGATTCTCCGAACGTACGCACGTTGCCATTGAACCGAAGCTTTCTGCCCAGTGGTTCCTGAAAATGGAAGAACTGGTGAAACCTGCGTTGGAAAATGTGCTGAATGATACGATCCAGTTTCATCCGGCAAAATTCAAAAATATTTACCGCCACTGGATGGAAAACATCAAAGACTGGTGTATTAGCCGCCAGTTATGGTGGGGACACCGGATTCCGGTGTATTACCTGGAAAATGGTTCGTTTGTTGTGTCCGAAACCGATGAAAAGGCCCTGGAACTTGCCCGTGAGAAGTCTGGTAGCCCATCGCTGACAATTAACGATTTGAGGCAGGATGAGGATGTGCTGGATACCTGGTTTTCAAGCTGGTTGTGGCCCATCTCTGTTTTCGACGGTGTGCGTGATCCTGAAAATGAAGAGATACAATATTATTACCCGACGAATGATTTGGTGACAGCTCCCGATATTATCTTTTTCTGGGTTGCCCGTATGATCATTACCGGATATGAATATCGTGACCAGTTCCCGTTCAAGAATGTCTATTTTACCGGAATGGTTCGTGACAAGTTGCGCCGGAAGATGTCAAAATCGCTTGGCAACTCGCCCGATCCGCTCGACCTGATTGCCAGCTATGGTGCCGATGGTGTGCGCGTGGGCATGCTACTCTGTTCTCCGGCTGGTGGCGATTTGCTGTTTGACGAAAGCCTTCCGCAGCAAGGAGCCGGGTTTGTGACCAAAATATGGAACTCTTTCCGGTTGGTGAAAGGCTGGCAGGTTGATGAAACCCTTTCGCAGCCTGAACACTCGCGACTGGCAATTGAATGGTTCAATAACAAATTCAGCCAGATTGTTGAGCAAACGGATGATCATTTTGACAAGTTCCGGATTTCGGATGCGTTGATGAATGTTTATACCACTGTCCGCGACGAATTCTCCGGCTGGTTGCTTGAAATAGTCAAACCGGCCTATCAGCAACCAATTGACGGGAAAACCTATGCCGAGCTGATTGATGTTTTTGATGCCGTATTGCGTTTTATGCATCCGTTTATGCCTTTCGTGAGCGAGGAAATTTGGCAATTGCTGAAAGAACGGAAAGACGGTGAAAGTATCATGATCAGTGAGTGGCCCAAATCCACCGGGTACAATGAAAACCTGGTTCAGCAGTTTGACGATGTAAAAGAAGCTGTTTCCGGAATCCGTAGCATCCGGACCAAAAATAATATTCCAAACAAGGATCAGGTTGAGCTGGCCGTGCTACAGGGCGACAAAGGCTATGCAGCAGGTTTTGACAGCATCCTGGTGAAATTGGGGAATCTTTCAATCCTGAATAATGTGACCGCAGAGGTTAACGGGGCAGCTTCGTTCCTGGTAAAGTCAACCACGTTCTTTGTGCCGCTTGGCGAATTGGTTGATGTGGAAGAAGAACTGAAAAAACTGAAATCGGAGCTTGAGTATGCGAAAGGCTTCCTGAACTCGGTGATGAAAAAACTGGAAAATGAACGGTTTGTGAATAACGCGCCCGAAGCCGTAGTGGCTATCGAACGTGCCAAGAAAGCCGACACCGAAGCCAAGATTAAAGTACTGGAGGAGCAGATTACAAAGCTTGGATAATTCGTGTGTGAATAACTGATATTAAGAGTCTTCTGGATTTCCAGAAGGCTTTTTGTTTTTTTGAATAGGGGTTTTTCCTTCCTGAACTGTGTTAAGAATGAACATTTTTTTTTCATACAATGTGATATTTGTTAGTAAACATGATTCGAGTTTGGCCGGAGAACTTCATCCGGCCTTTTTCTTGTTGCCTCTTTTTATTTCAGTTTCTCCTGTTTAAATTTGAAACATAAACAAGACTGAAAAACTATGCAAATGCATCCGAATCCGCTTGTCCAGTACTTGCAAAAACCAGCCTCAGCATTTACCCGTGATGACATTGTTCGCTACATCGAAGAACGGGAAATAGAAATGTTGAACTTTAGGTATGTAGCCGAGGATGGGAAGCTGAAAACAATCAATTTCATGATAACAGGAAGGGAAGAGCTTGAGATGCTCTTATCCTCCGGTGAGCGGGTCGACGGTAGCAGTATTTTTTCACATCTGTCACCCAATGAAAGTGATTTGTACCTGGTGCCGCGTTATAAAACGGCCTTTCTGAACCCGTTTTCTCCGGTGTCGGCGGTTGATATTTTATGCTCTTTTTACAGCGCTGACGGGAAACCGTTGGAAAGTTCGCCTGAATATATTTTGCGGAAGGCCCAGCATCAGTTTCAGAAAGCAACCGGCATGTCCGTGAAAATGATGGCAGAGCTTGAATATTATGTGATCGGTGATGTTCTGGACGAAAAGTCTGATCTGGTGAAAGGGTTTCATTCTGCAGAATCATTTTCCAATAATGAGCACTTGCGCGTGGAGGCGTTGAAGCTAATTGCACGATGCGGGGGGAAAGTCCGGTTCGGGCATACTGAATCCGGCCATTTCATCCTGGATGGAAAGGACTACGAACAACATGAGATCGAATTCTCCCCGATTGATCCGGAAGATGCTGCTGATCAGTTGGTCGTTGCCAAATGGATTTTGCGCATGCTGGGGCAGAAATATCATGTAAATGTGACGTTTATCCCCAAAATCTCACTCAATCAATCCGGGAGTGGATTACATTTCCATTTTAAGGTTGAGCAGGATGGGAAGAATATGTTGGTTGAAAAAGGTGAGCTTACCTCTACCACATTGAAGATGATCAGCGGTATTTTGGATGTTGCCCCAGCCTTGACAGCATTTGGCAATACGATTCCGGTTTCGTATTTGCGCCTGATGTCGGGACAACGGGCTCCCTTACATATTTGCTGGGGCATGAGGAATCGCTCAACGCTTGTTCGTGTGCCATTGGGCTGGGATGAACGGAACGAGCTGGCAGCTCATGCCAATCAACAGGAAAGTGTCCCTGTCGATTATTCTTCGCGACAAACCATTGAATACCGGGGCGCTGATGGTTCAGCAAATCCATATCTTTTTTCTGCGGCGTTGATTGTTGGCATGTTAAAAGGCCTGACAGACAGTGAGGCTGTGAAAAAGGCCGATTCATTAAATACAGGTGAAAATCTATTTCGGACTGAACAGGGAGAGTCAGGACAGGAATTTGAAAAATTGCCTGTTTCGTGTGCCGATTCTGCGGATAGGCTTGAAGAAGCTAGGGATATTTTTGAGTCGGATCAAATTTTTCCAAAATCCATCATAGACCATACCATTGCCCACCTGCGTTCGTTTAACGATAAGGATTGGAGCACCAATTTCAGGACTTCCGGTGAAAACCAGGATTTCAGGGAACTGGTCGAAAAATACATGCACTATATGTAATTGCGTCTACTGAAAATACAAATTGGTCTGTGACCTTAAAATATTCGAAACATGACTCTGATAAAATCGATTTCCGGAATTCGCGGAACTATTGGCGGACACCCGGGTGATGGCTTGTCGCCGTTGGATGTTGTAAAATTCACGGCATCGTATGCCCGTTGGCTTCGGGAGGTTTCGGCCTCGGGCAAGCCAAAAGTAGTTGTTGGACGTGATGCCCGAATTTCCGGGGAGATGGTGAATGCCCTTGTTTGTGCAACCCTTTCGGGAATGGGATGCGATGTGGTCGATCTTGGCTTGGCAACAACGCCAACTACCGAGATGGCTGTTGCCGGTGAGCAGGCCGATGGCGGTATTATTCTGACTGCAAGCCACAATCCGCGACAGTGGAATGCGTTGAAATTGCTCAATTCAAAAGGTGAATTCATTTCGGCTACCGACGGGGAAACAATATTAAAATATGCCGAAGGGGATGATTACTCTTTCGCAACGGTTGATAAATTGGGCGAAATCACATCAACCGACTATACGGAAAAACATATTCAGGAAATATTAAATCTTGATCTGGTCGACACGGAAGCGATCAGGCAAGCCGGGTTTTCGGTGGCTTTTGATGCGGTGAACTCCGTGGGCGGCATTGCTATCCCTGCTTTGCTGGAAGCGCTTGGTGTGAAACGGATTGTGCCGATAAATGAAGAACCAACCGGAGAGTTTGCCCATGTGCCCGAACCTCTTCCTGAAAACCTGGTTGAAACCTGCCGGATCGTAAAAGAACAGGCTGTTGATGTTTGCTTTGTTGTCGACCCGGATGTTGACCGGCTTTCAATAATCAGCGAAGATGGCAGCATGTTCAACGAAGAGTATACTCTTGTGGCAATAGCCGATTACATTCTTTCCAAAACACCGGGGAATACAGTCTCCAATATGTCGTCAACACGGGCTTTGCGCGTAATCACTGAAAAGCATGGAGGTAATTATGCCGCTTCGGCTGTTGGCGAGGTGAATGTGGTTACAAAGATGAAGGAAACCAGTGCGGTAATTGGGGGAGAAGGAAATGGCGGGGTTATTTATCCTGAGTTACATTACGGTCGGGATGCTTTGGTTGGAATTGCGCTGTTTCTCACACAACTGGCCAAATCCGGCAAGCGCTGTTCCGAACTTCGTAAGTCGTATCCCGATTATTTTATCTCGAAAAATAAAATTGAACTTACCCCGGATATTGATGTTGATCTTGTCCTGAAAAAGATTGAAAAACAGTATAAAAATGAACAGGTAAGCACGGTTGACGGAGTTAAAATTGACTTTGAAAATGAGTGGGTACACCTTCGAAAGTCAAACACGGAACCAATTATCCGGATCTATTCCGAGTCGGATTCGCCGGAGAAAGCCGATGCTTTAGCTTTCATGCTGATTGATAACATTAAGCGATACATTTCATAACTCACCTGTTTGAAAATCCGGCTTACCTGCCGGATTTTTTTTGGTACAATAATTGCGCGTAACAAGAGTCGTTTTTTATTGGGGAAGATTGGTTTTTGTGTTGAGGGCGTTATCAAATGGCTCTAAAGAATTGTTAAGTTTATTTAAACAATATAAAATAGATGATTACATATTGGTTTGATTTGTAAATTTATCAGACAAACAAAAATCCAATAAAATTCTAATCCTTAAAAGCCCTTATGAAAAACAAGAAAACACTTCTTTTTGTCTTGATTCCCCTTGTTTTGTTGATTTTTATTTTTGCTTTCCGAACAAATAACGAAGAAAGCGTGATCATCACATCGACAGTTCAAAAGGGGGATTTTCAGGTTAAAGTTTTCTCCTCAGGCCAGATTGAGTCAGAAAACAAAGAAAACATTCCGTGTCCTGCAAAGCTTTCCGATCGTAGTTTGCGAATCTGGAGCTTGAAAATTACTGAGTTGGTTGAAGAAGGGACCTATGTTGATTCAGGCGACTTTGTTGCCCGGTTGGATCCCGCAGCTGTTCAGGAACAAATAAAGAATGTCCAGGATGAAATGGACAAAGCCTTCACTGAATATCAGGATGCCAAAATTGATTCGAACCTGAATTTGTCGAACCAGCGGGATGCAATTACAAATGCATCACTTGACATGGCCGAGAAAGAGATCGTGATGAAAGAATCGATTTACGAATCGCCTTCTATTCAGAAAAAAGCCCAGATGGATTTTGACAAGGCTTTGCGAAAGTACGAACAGGAGAAGAACGCCTACAAGTTAAAACAACAACAGGAAGAAAATAAGGTTAACCGGCAGTTTATAAATTTCCGCCAACTGAAAGAACGCCATGAAGGTCTCATGGAGTTGTTCAATGCGTTAACAATTACAGCTCCCAAGGCCGGGATTATAACGTATGTCAAAAATCCGTGGGGAATCACAAAGGTAGGTTCGGATGTTTATGGAAATGCATCTGTTGCAACCATTCCGGATATGACCAACCTGATTTCCCGGACATTTATCAATGAGATTGATATCTCAAAAGTCAAGGAAGGACAACGAGTTGAGATTGGTATTGACGCTTTTCCCGACAAAAGGATGGCCGGAGAGGTTGTTACTATTGCCAATATCGGACAATCGATGCCTAACAGCGATGCCAAGGTTTTTGAAGTAAAAGTAAAGGTGTTTGGAGAAGACAAAGACCTGAAACCTGCCATGACCACCAGTAATGTGATATCCGCCAATTTATATACTGATACGCTAAGTATTCCTTCCGATGCTGTTTTTGAAAACGACAGCTTGCAGTATGTGTACCTTAAAGATGGAGGGATTGTTCGGCAAATTGTCAAGCTGGGAGAGGCAAACGAGAATTTTGTGTTAGTTGAAAAAGGTTTGGCCGAGGGTGATGTTATTTGCCTGAACGAACCGGAAAACGGGAATGACCTGCCATTTGAAGGACTTGATATTTACGAGGAGATCAAAAAGGAGAAGGAGGAAATGGCAAAGAAGGCTGAAGAAGAAAGGTTGGAGGCCGAGAAAAACAGGAAAAATGCGCCGCAGGGAATGCCTCCCGGAATGCCCGGAAATGTCATGGTAAGGCAATAGTTTCACCTTAAATTCAGCGAACAATGATTTTGAAAAATTACTTACATGATATAGGCATTGCCATTGAGGCTATTTTTGCCAATAAGGTAAAATCGCTCCTGACTGCTCTGGGGATCATCTTTGGTGTGGCGGCCGTGATTAGTATGATGGCGATTGGGAATGGGGCCGAGCATGAAATCCTGGAGCAAATTAAGATGGTTGGGGTCAACAATATTGTGGTTACCCCGTCGGAGTATGTTGTTAATGAGAACGGGAGCAACAGTGATAATGAAAAGACCAATACCAAAAAATTCTCAAAAGGGTTGACATTGCTTGATGTAGAAGCAATCCGGAAGGTTATTCCGACAGTTGCCAAAGTTTGCCCGGTTGTTTCGTTTAATTATGCAGCAATGGTCGATGGAAAAAGTAAGCCTATCGTTCTTGAAGGGACCAATCAGAACTACTTCGACCTGTTCAACATCAAGCTTCAGCAGGGCGAACTTTTTGATGACTACCAGGATAAAACCGGGCAGCCTGTTTGTGTTATCGGCGATAATGTGAAAACAGTTTTCTTTAAACAGGAGAACCCTGTCGGGAAATACATTAAATGCGGAAAAATCTGGCTAAAAATCATTGGAGTGGCCGAGAGACGGGATTTTACTGCTTCGGCATCCGATGAAATGGGGATCAGCAGTTCCGACAACAAAATTTTTGTCCCGGTGCAGACTCTGCTCCTGCGCTTTAAAGACCGCTCGCTCGTCCGTGCCGATGAGGTGGAGAAAGTTAACTCCAACAAAGGGAACAACGGAGGCGGAATTGTCATCATCGGTGGGATGGAACAAGATGAAAATGAAATTGATGATGATCCGGATATCAACCAGTTGAGCAAGATTGTCGTCCAGGTAAAGGAAACGGAACAGCTGAGTGCCACCGCGAGCGTGATTAAGAAAATGTTGCTTCGCAGGCATTCCGAACTTTATGATTTTGAAGTTACTATCCCCGAACTGTTATTGAAACAGCAACAACGCACAAAAAATATATTCAACATTGTTTTGGGTGCAATTGCCGGTATTTCATTGATTGTTGGAGGAATCGGCATCATGAACATTATGCTGGCGTCCGTTTTGGAGCGCATCCGGGAGATTGGCCTTCGGCAGTCTATCGGGGCTTCCCGGAAAGATATCGTCGCCCAGTTTTTGGCCGAGTCAACTTTGATTAGTGTCACCGGGGGCATCATCGGGATTATTTTTGGTGTGGCCCTTTCAAAAATAATTACCATCGTTTTTGATATAAAAACCATTGTTTCGGTTTTCAGTATCCTGATCGCTTTCGGGGTATCTGCCCTGGTGGGAATCTCATTCGGATATTTACCGGCTAAAAAAGCCGCAGAAAAGGATCCGGTGGAATCGCTTCGTCAGTAAAATGAACCGTCGAAAAACACAGCTTTTAAGCATATTCTCATGAAATGAGCATAAATAAATCTCATCATATACCAACCGAAATGATTAATTTTTTATGCGAATTCTCTGCCGGAGAGGCAGGTATCTCGTTGAGAATTGGATTGGAAAATTGATGTTGATAAGCAAATTAGTAGAACCTTAGATTTAAAAGTTTAAACAGATGAAATATATTTCCCTTTTTATTATTGCAAGCATTATTTCGCTAAGTGGCTTTTCGCAGGAAAAGCAACTGAAACTGACATTGGAGGATGTTATCCAGATGGCATCGCAGAGTTCCATTGATGCCTTTCGGATTAAGAACATGTACCGGGCTAGCTACTGGGAGTACCGGTATTACAAAGCAGATCGTTTACCCAGCTTGTCACTGGCGGCAACGCCGGTTGATTTTAACCGCTATCGTGCCCGGGAATACAATTTTCAGACAAATGAAGAAGAATACGTTCAGCGTGAATACCTGAATTCAGACTTTAGCCTGTCGCTGAACCAGAATGTGGCCCTGACAGGAGGTAGTTTGTTCTTGCGTTCAACTCTTGGGATGTTTCACAATTTGGGGGATGGGCAAAGTGATAGTTACCAGTCTACCCCGATCAGTATTGGTTATCAGCAAAGCTTGAATGGCTACAATGCCTTAAAATGGGAATCGAAAATTGAACCGGTCAAATTTGAAAAAGCAAAAAAGGAGCTGATTGAATCCAGTGAACTGCTTTCAATGAAAGCAGTCAATAAATTTTTCAATTTGGTTGATGCCCAAATCCAGCTGAATATTGCTGAAAATAACCTGGCAAGTGCCGATACGCTTTATCATTTGGGTCAGGGACGGTTTCAGGTAGGGACTGTGACTCAGGATGAACTGCTCACCCTGGAACTGAACCTGCTGAAGGCAAAACAATCGTTGAATGAGTCGAAGTCGGAAGTGCAGCGTACCCAGTCGGATCTGAATTCATTTCTGGCTCTTGATAAAAGCACCGAAATTGATTGTGTAATACCGAACGAGATACCGGAGATGCAGGTACAAGCCGGGGATGCAATTGCAAAAGCTTTGGAAAATAACCCGATTAGTCTGGAGCATCAGCAGCGTTTGCTCGAACAGGACGAATCAGTGGCAAAAGCCAAATCGGAAACCGGTTTTAATACCAGTGTGTTTGCCTTGTATGGACTGGATCAATCTTCCCCAGAGTTATCTGAAGTTTATAAAAACCCGGGTAACAGTCAGCGTCTCCGCCTTGGTGTCAGTATTCCTATTGTAGATTGGGGGCGGCGTAAAGGACGTTACCAGATGGCTGAATACAACAGGGAAGTTGCAAAGGCGACCATTGAACAGGAACGGATTGATTTTGAGCAGAACTTGTTTCAGGATGTGATTGAATTTAATTTGCAGGCCGAACAGGTTAAAAATGCAGGCTTAGCCGACACGGTTGCCCAAAAAGGTTACGATGTGACTTTGCAGCGTTTCATGATCGGGAAGGTTGACGTGGTAAAACTGAATATTTCCCGCAATGACCTTGAAACAGCCCGTCGTTCCTACATCAGCGCAATTCGCCAGTATTGGAACTATTATTATACTCTGCGTATGAAAACTTTATTCGACTTTGTTGAGAACAGGACATTGTCTGCCGAATACGATAAGTTACTTGAAAAATGATCATCATGAAAAAGCATAAAAAGACAATCGTTATTGGGAGCGCTGTTGCTTTGATCGTTATTGTAGCAGGTGTTTTCCTGATGACAGGTTCAATGTCAGGCAACTCGCAGCTGATTAAGCGGGGCAATTTGGAGGCTGTCGTCCCGGGCAGGGGCGAAGTACAGGGCGAAAAGTCGGTTCGGATAGAATTGGCCGATCTTTTACAGGATCACCAGCTTCGCGTATGGAGTTATAAAATCAACGACCTGGTACAGGAAGGGAAAAAGGTTAAAAGAGGTGATTTTATAGCACAGCTTGACCCAAGTGAATTGATGAACAACATGCGGGAGCGGATGACCGAAATGGAACGAGTTGACGCAGACCTGAAGAATGCGATGATTGACAGTACCGTTACGTTGACAGCCAAGCGTGAAGAGATTGTAAATGCAGAGCTGGAATTGCAGTACAAGCAGATTGACCTGGATATGTCGAAATATGAATCGGGGGCGCAGCAACGCAAAGCCGAGATGGCATACCAAAAAGCAAAGATCGAACTTGACAAGAAGAAAAGGGATTACTTGCTTGATCAGAACAAGTTAAAAGTGAGGATCCTGAGAAATGAAGAGAACAGTAAGAATTTGCATGAACTGGTGTCAAAGTTTCAGCGTGCAATGGGTATGCTGCGGATTACATCTCCTGCCGATGGCATTGTAATGATTGACGAAGATTACATGGGTAAAAAACTTACAAAAGACAGCCGGGTCAGCACGTGGTTTTCAACCCTGGCAACATTGCCCGACATGTCATCTGCGATCGTTGAAACATACATTAAGGAAATTGATATCACTAAAATCAATCTGAACGATTCTGTCCGGATAATTGTAGATGCTTTGCCCGAAAAAACATTTACAGGGAAAGTGATCAAAATTGCTAACATGGGAGAGGACAAATCCGGGTTCGATATGAAGGTTTTTAAAGTAATCATCCGTTTTGACGATTCGAGCGAGGAATTAAAACCGGGGATGACCTGCAATAATGATATTATCTATGCAAGCCATGAGAATAAAATCCTGGCTCCCTTGAAAGCTGTTTTCTCGAAAGGGGACGAACGCTTTGTTTACCTGAAAAAGGGCGGACAGGTTATCATGCAAACAGTGGAGCTGGGCGCCGAAGATGAAGAGAATGTTGTTGTTCTGAAAGGTTTGGATGAAGGAGACCGGGTATTGCTGTATCAACCGAAGGCAGAAGAGATTGAGGGATGACTTGGATGGTCGGGTTGAAGTTTTGTATCTTTGTTTTGTCCGTGTAGCGGTCTGTCTTTCTGAGTGCTATGACTGCTTTAGATGCTTTAATTCTCAATTATGAAATTGTTAATGAGGAGCGATAATTTTAGGCTATTTCAAAATACCTTTTATCTTTGTTCGCTCGATAAATTTTATCTTAAAACCAAAAATACAGAATTATGAAAGTAACCGTTGTTGGTGCAGGTGCTGTAGGTGCTAGCTGTGCTGAATATATCGCAATTAAAGATTTTGCCGACGAGATCGTGTTGGTTGACATTAAAGAAGGTTTTGCCGAAGGAAAAGCAATGGACCTGATGCAAACAGCTTCGTTAAATGGTTTCGACTCAACTGTCACAGGCGTTACTAACGATTATTCAAAAACTGCAGGCAGCGATGTCGCTGTAATCACAAGTGGTATTCCCCGTAAACCAGGCATGACTCGTGAAGAACTGATCGGCATCAACGCTGACATTGTAAAAACAGTTGCAAGTAACCTGATCAAGTATTCACCAAACGTTATTCTTATTGTTGTAAGTAATCCAATGGATACAATGGCTTATCTTGCACATAAAGTAACAGGCCTTCCTAAAAACCGGATTATTGGTATGGGCGGGGCGTTGGATAGCGCACGGTTCAAGTATCGTTTGGCCGAAGCATTAGGTTGCCCGCAATCTGATGTTGACGGTATGGTTATCGGTGGACACTCAGACACGGGTATGGTTCCATTGATTGAAAAGGCTGTTCGCAACAGCGTACCTGTTTCAGAATTTCTTACTGAAGAACAAATGAGCGAAGTAGTTGAAGCGACAAAAGTTGGTGGCGCTACTTTGACAAAGCTTTTGGGAACCAGCGCATGGTATGCTCCGGGTGCTGCAGTTTCTGAATTGGTTCGCGCCATTGCTCTCGACTCTAAAAAAATGTTCCCATGCTCAGCATTGCTGGAAGGCGAATACGGGTTGAATGACATTTCGTTAGGTGTTCCCTGTGTTTTGGGTAAAAACGGTATCGAGAAAATCGTTGAGATTTCGCTTTCTGATGCCGAAAAAGCAAAATTGGCCGAAAGTGCAGAAGGTGTTCGCGCTGTAAACGATTTGCTGCAATAAAATTTTAGATGATTATATAATTGAAAGAGGTTGTCCGAACAGGCAATCTCTTTTTTTGTTAAGGGGATTCTTTGATCCGGCGTTCATGAAAGAAAAAATATTGCACTATATTTAGTGCCTCTGCCAAATGCAGGGGTGTTTTTTTATTAGGATGAAGATAGGAATATATGAAAAGGAGGTAGTCCTTCAACTTGAATTGATTGAGTTGGAGGAAAATAATTTTCACCTGGTACTGAAAAGTAAACTGGCTGATGGAACAATCGGGTTCTGGATTGTTGATACCGGCGCTTCGAAGACCGTATTTGACCTTAGCCGGCAGGAATATTATAAATTGATTGAGGCCGGCAGTCATGAAGAATACCAAAGTGCAGGCATTAGTGTCGGGATGATCGAAACAAAAGTTGGAGAGCTCAAAAGGGTGAGCTTTGGAAGCATCCGGATCAAAGACATGAAGGTGGCATTGATCGACCTGAGCCATGTCAACGATATTTACATGAAATACCGTGACATCAATATTGTTGGCCTATTGGGCAGCGATATCCTGAAAGCTTACGGTTGTGTAATTGATTACCGGAGCGGGAAAATTGCATTTATGCGAAAGCCTGACTCAAAAGCGAAAAAATAATTGGACAAGGTACCTGAAAATTGATTTGGCCTGGCTTGAAAAACTGCTTTAAAATACCCGGCAGCCTGGTCGACTTTATTTAAAAATCAATATATTTGCGACCTGTTGAAAAATGAAGTTGAAAAAATACATATCGAAAAAACTGGTTTACCGGATGTTGATTTTTGCGGCGGTAATTTTATCTGCGATCCTTTTTGATGCCTTTCATCAAAGCCAGGACAGCATGGCAAAAGAAACCCATCAGCATTCCGAATCGCATGATTTGCAGGCCAGTCATGTATTTTATTTCAATTCAATCAGCAATTTTAAACTTCGTTCCGGTGTCGATAAACTATTCTCAGGTTTGGTGTTTTCAGGCTGCGAGAATGAATTATTGGCTGAATACCACAACAACCGGACTTTTCATTTACTCAAAGCAGAATCGTTGCATAATCCCGTTCCGTTTATGCAGATGGCACACTTCATGAAATTTAATTCCTGCCATCATATCTGCCCCGATGACTATCATTTAGGTGCTTAATCTGATCTGCTCCAGTCGGGGGCAATTATGATTTACTGTTAGGGAGGATTCCCTTCATTTTTTATTGATTCAACATAAACAAACACATAGAATTTAAATTTTACTCAAATGCAAAACAAAGGATTAATCAGAGCTTTTGCCATTTTGCTGGCATTGGTCTGTGCTTATCAGCTCACCTTTACATTCAAGGCGCGTAAAGTTGAAAGCGATGCCGCCGAATATGCGCAGGGTGATAGAATGAAAGAACTGTTCTACCTCGATTCAATTTCGGGAGAAACAGTTTACAACTTGTTAGGGTTGAAAAAATATACCTACAAAGATGTGAAGGCCTTGGAAATGAACCTTGGTCTGGACTTGAAAGGTGGTATGAACGTAACCTTGGAAGTTTCGGTTGTTGACCTGATCAAATCATTGTCGAACTACAGTGCCGATACAACTTTCAATGCCGCGTTGAACCGTGCTGTTCAAATGCAGCGTGACAGTCAGGATGATTTTGTGACCTTGTTTGGCAAGGCGTTTAACGAAGTTGATCCGAATGCCCGCTTGGCTGCTATTTTCAATACCCTTGAGTTGAAAGAAAAAGTAAAATACAACTCAACAAATGATGAAGTGTTGAAAGTAATCCGGACGGAAACTGATGCCGCGATTGATAACGCGTTCAACATCATCCGTACCCGTATTGACCGTTTTGGTGTTGCTCAGCCAAACATTCAGCACTTGCAAACACGTGGCCGTATCCTGGTTGAATTGCCAGGTGTCGATGACCCGATCCGTGTTCGTAAATTGTTGCAGGGAACCGCCAAACTCGAATTCTGGGAAACTTACGACAATCAGGAAGTTTACCCTGTATTGATGCAAATCAACCAAAAGCTGAAAGAAGTCTTTGACCTTGAAGCAGAAGCTACAACTTCAGATACAGCACAGGTAGCAGATTCAACAAAAGTTGATGAAGGTAGCTTGCTTTCTGAAATGCAAAACACCGAAACTGACTCGGCTGCCGTTGACAACATGGCGAATTTCAAAAAACAATACCCGTTGTTTGCCGTATTGAACCCGCGGGTGACCAATGATGGACAATTCTACCCGGGACCTGTTGTGGGTACCGCTCACTTTAAAGATACAGCAACTGTTGGCCACTATCTGCGCATGCCTCAGGTAAAAGCAATCATTCCGCGTAACCTGTCGCTCAAATGGACTTCGAAAGCAATTGATGCCGGTGAAAATTACTATAACCTGATTGCAATAAAAGTTACCAGCCGCGATGGCCGTGCCCCGCTGGATGGCGATGTAATTGTTGATGCCCGTCAGGACTATGAACAATTCGGTAGCCGCCCTGAAGTTTCAATGACCATGAACTCGGAAGGTGCAAAAACCTGGGCCCGTTTGACCAAAGACAATATCGGCAAGTCAGTTGCCATCGTTTTGGACGGTTATGTACGTTCATACCCGACAGTAAACACTGAAATTACCGGTGGTCGTTCAAGTATTACCGGGTTGGAAACTGTTGAGGAAGCAAAAGACTTGGCAAACATTCTGAAATCAGGTAAAATGCCTGCTCCGGCTCATATTATCCAGGAAGAGGTTGTTGGACCGTCACTCGGTAAAGAAGCAATCAACAGCGGTATGTGGTCGTTTGCTATTGCTTTCTTGCTGGTGTTGGGATACATGTTGTTCTTCTACAGTAAAAAAGCAGGTTTTGCCGCTAACCTGGCGCTCCTTGCCAACTTGTTCTTCATTATTGGTGTATTGGCATCAATTGGTGCGGTGTTGACATTGCCAGGTATTGCCGGTATTGTATTGACAATCGGTATGTCGGTTGATGCCAACGTGCTTATTTACGAAAGGATACAGGAAGAGATTAAAGCCGGTAAAGGTTTGAAACTGGCAATTGCCGATGGTTACAAAAATGCTTATTCTGCAATTATCGACGGCCAGGTGACCACGTTGCTGACCGGTATTGTGCTTTACCTGTTCGGTTCAGGTCCAATCAAAGGTTTCGCTACAACATTGATCATTGGTATCTTCACTTCATTGTTCTCAGCAATCTTCCTGACCCGTTTGACTTTCGAACGTCAGTTGTCACGTAATAAAAAGATCACTTTCACTTCGAAAATGACCGACCACTGGTTGAGAAACTCAAAAATCAAATTCCTTGATAAACGGAAACTTTTCTATATGATTTCAGGAGCGTTGATCGTGATCTCGCTGTTGTCAATTTTCACACGTGGCTTCAACTACGGTATCGACTTCAAGGGGGGACGTACTTATGTTGTTCGTTTTGACGAAGATGTAAAAGTGGCTGAAGTTGGTGCTGCCCTGGCAAAGGTTTATGGCGAAGCTCCGGAAGTAAAAACATATGGCAACTCGAACGAAGTAAAAATTACGACTGAATACAAAATTGACGAATCGAGTGAAGAAGTGGACAATGAAGC
>JBNKTK010000037.1:0-28987 GCA_050298035.1 Mangrovibacterium sp.
ATCGAAATCCCGACCCTTTGCCATATGAAGCTTCACGACATGAACATTGAAAATAAGCCCGGCAGCTGCCGTGTTTGTGTGGTTGAAGTGAAGGGGCGCCGCAACCTGGCCCCTGCTTGCTGCACCGAGGTAAGCCAGGGAATGGAAATCAACTCCCACTCACTCCGGGCCATAAACGCCCGCCGGACTGTGGTCGAACTGATCCTGTCGGACCATCCATCCGACTGTTTGGTTTGTGCCAAAGCAGGCAACTGCGAACTGCAGGACATGGCTGAGCACCTGGGAATCCGCGAAATCCATTACCAGGGCTCGCAATCACATTTTCGTGAAGACACCTCACCGGCAATCATCCGCGATATGGATAAGTGCATTTTGTGCCGCCGGTGCGAGATGATGTGCAACGAAGTGCAAACTGTTGGTGTACTTTCAACCATTAACCGTGGTTTCCATGCGGTGGTTTCGCCAGCTTTCGAGATGAACCTCGACCACTCTTCGTGTACCTATTGCGGCCAATGTGTGGCAGTTTGCCCAACCGGCGCGTTGACCGAAGTAGATGAAACCGGCGCAGTGATCCGTGCCTTGTCCGATCCGGCAAAAACAGTGATCGTACAAACAGCCCCAGCCGTTCGTGCTGCACTGGGCGAAGAATTTGGCATGGAGCCCGGAAGCCTGGTAACAGGAAAGATGGCTGCTGCCTTGCGCCGTTTGGGTTTTGATTTTGTGTTCGATACTGATTTTGCTGCCGACCTGACCATCATGGAAGAAGGCACCGAATTGCTGGGACGCCTCAACAAATACATGGCAGGCGATAAAGATGTCAAACTGCCAATCCTAACGTCGTGCTGCCCGGCTTGGGTGAAATTCTTTGAGCACCAATTCCCGGATCTGAAAGATATCCCATCGACCGCCCGCTCGCCGCAACAAATGTTTGGCGCCATTGCCAAAACCTACTTCGCTGATAAGATCAATGTCAAGCGGGAAGATTTAGTGGTGGTCTCAATCATGCCATGTGTGGCCAAAAAATACGAAAGCAGCCGCGATGAGTTTTCGGTGAACGGCAACCCGGATGTTGACTACGCATTGACAACACGCGAGTTGGCCCAACTGATCAACCTGGCAAACATCGATTTCAAATCGTTGCCAAACGAAGAGTTCGATAACCCTCTGGGAGAATCAACCGGCGCTGCCGTCATTTTCGGAACGACAGGCGGTGTAATCGAAGCTGCCGTTCGTACTGCTTACGAAGTGCAAACCGGAAAAACACTGGATCGTCTCGACTTTGAAGAGCTTCGTGGAATGGAAGGGCTCCGTAAAGCCACGATCGATTTTGACGGAACGCCAATCAACATTGGAATAGCCCACGGTTTAGGAAATGCCCGTAAACTGCTCGAAGAAATTAAGGCCGGACAAAGCGAGTTCCATGCCATCGAGATCATGTCGTGCCCGGGGGGCTGTATTGGTGGTGGAGGTCAACCCTATCACCATGGTGATGTAGAAGTGCTCAAAAAGCGGCAAAAAGCGCTTTATTCCGAAGATAAAAACAAGGTACTCCGCAAGTCACACGAGAACCCGCATATCCTCAAATTATATGAAGAATTTTTGGGTAAGCCTTTGAGTGAAAAATCACATCACTTGCTACATACTGAGTATTTTGACAGAAGCTAAAAAAAGAAAGTCATTGATGGTCAGTTATTGTCATTGATAGTCATTATCAGTAAATTGCTTGACATAAACTCAATACAACAGAATCATGAAACTGGAAGATTTGCAAGTGTATCAAATTTCAATGGAACTGGCTGATGAAGTCCACAATTTGGTGATCCAATGGGATACAACTCGCTAGGCATTAAATTGAATAATTACATAAATTCTATCGGCCCGAAAGATTCTTAATATTTTTTTGAAAAGAACAAGCCCAACAACCATTAATGACCATCATTGACTAAAAATGACTATCAATGACAAATAAGCATTAAAAAGTGATAATTCATCTAAAAAAACAGAAAGACAATGCCAAAAATAAAATTAGCAGAAAAGACCGTGGAACTGATTCGGGAAATCTGCGCACAATTTAACAACCAGGAAAATGAACTGATAAACGTATTGCACCAGGTTCAGCAAAAACTTGGCTACTTACCGGCCGAAGTACAGGAAGTGATTGCCAAAGAGCTGAATACTCCGGTGGCAAAAGTTTATGGAGTGGTAACCTTCTATTCGTTCTTCACCATGCTACCGCAAGGCCAGCACCCCATTTCTATTTGTATGGGAACTGCCTGCTATGTTCGGGGAGCCGAAAAGGTGTTGCATGAATTTAAACGCCAACTGGGCATCGAAGTCGGACAAACATCAGCCGATGGCAAGTTCTCATTAAGCTGTCTTCGCTGCGTGGGGGCATGCGGACTTGCACCGGTTGTTTTGGTAGGCGAGAAAGTTTACGGACGCGTTTCTCCTCAGCAAGTTTCTAAAATTATTGCTGAATACCAGGAAGTTTCAAATGAACAATCAGCCTAACATTTTATAGTTCTGCAAGTAAAAGCCCTGTACCTCAGGGCTTTTTTTATGCGCCCGGATTATTATAAATTGAAACAATCGTTGTAAATTGGGTTACCATGAGAAACAACAGGACTAATGATTCACTATTCTTTCAATAGGACAGGAACAACTGTCACTGCCATTTTTTCCGGGAATATTGGGTTGAACAATATTAAACACTTCTACACGGAACTTGCCCGGTTTTATGGTGACTTGCAGGTTATAAACATGTTGCAGGATGAACGGAATGCAAATTTTACCGAAACCGACCAGATCATCAGAAATGGGAAAGAATTGCTCGAAATTCTAACAGCAAAGTTTAAAAAAGTAAGAATTGGCATCCTTCAAACCAGGCCAATAGAAACGGCTTACAGTACCCTGTTTATCGACCAGGTCAATGACCAGAGAGTCGAATTGAGGATTTTTTATTCAGAAGAAAATGTAAACAACTGGCTTGCCCGTTAAACCATCCGCAATCAACCGAGCTGCTCCTTCATTACATCCCTTATTTCCATGAAATTTCGTTCCAGTATCAACATATTATCGATAAAGAAATTATAAATCTCCGGCCATTGGTTTTGTCGGTGGATATCCAATCCATCTTTTGCCACAAATACCCGACAAACCTCCTCTCCTTTTTCCCGTTCAACAAAGAAATCCCATTGCAGCCCATTCTCAAACCCGTCTTCCAAAATCACTTTGTATGACTGGAGCAATTCGAATATTTCCAGACGGCGGTCTTCATTCTTATGGTTCACTTCAATCATCACCAAGGCCTTGTTTCGGTCAACATCAAATTTCAAGTCCAGGCCGCTGATTTTGGTATCATACAAAATCCATTTCTTTTTCCGGTAAGCTAATTCCGGGACAATCTCGCACCGCTGTCCAAACAGTGTCCAGAACTTTTTCCGTAGTTGTTTTGCTTCTTCTCGTGTGTACATATCAATATTCAGGACTGCAAAAATAAGCATCCCTGTTAAAACTGGAAAGACCACCTATTTATCTTGAACAATTAGCTGCTAAAATTGTCTTTATGCCTGATTGCAGACCCTGGAAAGTAAAATGAAACAATTAATCTCATACCTTTTGATTATCACAATCGGCTGGCACCTGTTTGCAGAGCTGACCGTGTATGTTTCATTTAAAATCAACCAGGATTACATCGCCAAATATTTGTGCATAAACAAGGATGATCCGGAATCGACCTGCCATGGTTGCTGCCAGCTAAAAAAGGAACTGGAGAAGCAACAGGAACAAAAACAGGATTTGCCCCAAACCGAAAACAAAAAAGTTGAAATCCAATATTTCACTATTGAAACAGAACAGTTATGTCCACTCTATCAGCATTTAACCAGAACCTCATTTTTCTATATTGAAACAATTGGAGTAACTGCTTCCAACCGAATATTCCACCCTCCCCAGATGCTACTTGCTTAAACCACATATTCATTTTTTTCTTTCAGGCTATTCAGCCTAAAGTCATTATAAATTAATTGAATATCCGACAATTTGCCCAATGACACTTGTCTTCATTAAGTTGTCATTTAAAAGTCATTCTTTGCAGTTCAAAAACAATTAATGACGACCGAATGACAAATAATGACTGTAGTTAAGTACGGGAAAACCGGATTGGGTAAGAAACCGGACAATCGAATAAATTATTAAGCATGTTATCATGAAGGATATTTTTCTGTCAGGCAGGAGGATAAATCTACTATTATTGATTTTCCTGACACTGACCACAAGCATTGCATCATTTGCACAAACACCATATCAGAAAGTCCGATTAGTTGACAAAGAAACGCATGAACCAATATCAGACGCAACTTTCTCATATGGCAACACAACCGGTGTTACAGATGATTCAGGCATCATAAAAATTGATGGTGAAGTTGCGGCAACACTAACGGTTTCACACATTCGCTACGGCAAACAAACGTTTGACGCAGCACAATTACAACAAGCTATAGAATCCGGATACATTGAATTGGAATCCCGTTCGCAGGTACTGCAACCGGTTACCTTCATCCAGATTCATCCCAATGCCGGTGAGCAGGAAAACCGGGAGTTCCGGGTAGAAGACAAACTCGCGCACGATGCCGGGCAAATGCTGGAGCAGTTCAGTTCAATTTCCGGCATCCGAAAAAGCGGCGCCTACGGGTTCGATCCGGTACTGCGCGGATTCAAATATGATCAGGTCAACCTGGTTATTGACGGAATACAGGGGGCAACAGCCGGATGCCCCAACCGGATGGACCCGGCATCGAGCCAGGTTCCCCTCAACATGATTACCCGAGCCGAGGTTATAAAAGGGCCACACAGCCTGCGTTATGGTAATGCTTTTGGCGGCACCATCAATTTTAAAAGTTCCGGCCTGTTATTCACCGATCAGCCCCATTTCTCTGGACGGATAAGCAGCAGCTACGAAACCAATGGTAATATTTACCGTTCGGAAGGCGTGGCCGGGTTCTCGAACAAAGTAACCGACCTGAAAATTTTTGGTTCGTATTCAACCGGAAAGGATTATACCGATGGCGATGGCGTGAATATACCAGCCAATTTCAACCGCAGCAATGTGGGCGGAAAACTGGGCATAAAGCTGAGCGAGTCGCAAAACATCAGTATGATGGTTGCCAACAACTACGCCACCGATGTTGACTTTCCCGCCCTGCAAATGGATTTGCGGAAAGACAATACCTGGCTTTTTAACCTGGGGCACTCTGCCCATTTCACGAAAGGTGCATTAACGTCGTGGCATACCAACCTATACACCACCAAAGTTGATCACCTGATGGACAACCGGGACAAGGTGATGAACCCGCGCATGGTTGATGCCAATACGGCTGCCAATACCAACAATGCCGGTGGGCGCACCGAGTTACGGTTCGATCTCAAATCGGGGTGGCTGTTTGCCGGCGCCGACATGCGCGTGGAAAATGCCGACGGAAACCGCGAACGGACAATGCTAATGGGGCCAATGATGGGCAAAACGATAATCGATAATGTTTGGCAGGATGCCTTAGTACGCAAAAACGGTTTGTTTGCAGAATATCATTACCAACAACCAAAGTATCACCTGGTGTTTTCAGGACGTTTGGAGTTGAACCATGCTGAAGCTCAAAATCCCGATGATAATTTTAAAAACCTGTATGGCAATCTTGATGCAAACTTGCTGAACCCATCGTTTAGCCTGGGAGGTACCCGTATGCTGAGCCAGTCAACATCGGTTGGGCTTTGGCTGGGAAGTGCGCAACGCAGTCCGGGACTGGCCGAACGGTACATTAACTTTTTCCCCATTGGACTCGACCCGTATGAGTTGGTTGGTAACCCCAGGTTAAAGGCCGAAACAAACAACCAGGCCGATCTGGTGTTCAGCCACAAAACAAACAAAACGGATTTGAACCTGAACCTGTTTGCATCATTTCTTCGGAACTACATTTCATCCGAAATCAGGAGCGATTTGCAACCGAGGATGGCAACAGCACCGGGGGTACGTCAGTTCATCAATATTGACAAGGCATTGCATACGGGTTTCGAATTCGGTTGGAAGCAACTGCTTTTCCCGCACGTGCAGCAGGTTACCGAGCTGGCTTACACCTACGGGAAAAACCAGGAAACCGGCGAAGCTTTACCCGAGATTCCTCCCATGGAATTCAGGTACCGGCTGTTGGCCTCGTTTGTGCAAAACAAGCTGCGGACAGAGTTGAGTTTCAGGAACGCGTTCAGGCAAAACCGGATTGCGACGTCATTTGGCGAGACAAAAACACCATCGTTCCGGGTTGTTGATGTAAAAGCCTCATACGCTGTGGGGAAACGGATCACGTTTACGTCGGGCATTCAAAACCTGTTTGATGAGGCTTATTACGAACACCTCAGCAGGTCGGTACGCGAAATGGACTCCCGCCCGATTTATTCGCCGGGAAGAAGTTTCTATTTTAGTTTGGCATTCAATTTTATGGAATAATCATAAAGCAATGATCCGGCCTGTTGAAGTGACCGGATCATTGTTGACTAAAGCATAGGAGTGGTTTTGTCAAGTCTTTTAGCCACTTTCTTCGGTTTATCTTTTTTCGATTTACCGCCATCGTCTTTCCCATCGTTATACTTCGGCTGGGTCCGGTTACTACGGGTCGTATTGTGGTTATTGTTCTTTTTCGACTTGTCGTCTTTGTCCTTTTTGTCTGCTTTCTTTTCTTCCTTTTTGTCCTTCTTATCAGCAAACGGAGCTGATGTAATTGTAAAATCGTTGCTCCTTTTTCCATTCAGAAAAAGCGCCGAAGCATTGCTTCCCGAGTTGCCGGCAAATACCACTGCCGACGAAAACAAAATTGTCAGGATCAATAAATAATTTTTCATGTTAGATTATTTTAAGTTATTACTGGTACCCTCCTTAAAACAGGAGAAATATTTACTTCATCAGTAACCATTTGAAACACACAACCTAAAATAAATGTTCATTAAAGAATTCCCAGGTAATAGATAATGGAACAACAGATACCAATATAAAAAAGCCGCTCTCCTTTCGGAAAGCGGCTTTCGTTTATGGTGTATTCAGAATTACTTCTTGTATACTTTTTTGTATCCGTAGATAGCTGCATCGCCCAATTGCTCTTCGATACGAAGCAGTTGGTTGTATTTAGCCATACGGTCTGAACGGCTCAATGAACCGGTTTTGATTTGACCAGAGTTAGTTGCAACAGCAATATCGGCAATAGTTGAATCCTCAGTTTCACCTGAACGGTGAGAAGTTACTGAAGTGTAACCTGCACGGTGTGCCATTTCAATTGCATCCAATGTTTCAGTCAATGTACCAATTTGGTTTACTTTGATCAGGATTGAGTTGGCAGCGCCCAATTCGATACCTTTTTTCAGGTATTCAACGTTAGTCACGAACAAGTCGTCACCAACCAACTGGCATTTGTCGCCGATAGCTTCTGTTAAAGCTACCCAACCATCCCAGTCACCTTCGTCGCAACCATCTTCGATAGAGTCGATCGGGAATTTTTCAACCAACTCAGCAAGATAAGCAGCTTGTTCTGCAGATGTACGTTTTGCACCTGTAGCGCCTTCGAATTTGCTGTAGTCGTAAATTCCGTCTTCGTAGAATTCAGAAGAAGCACAGTCCAAAGCGATAGAAACATCACCGCCATCTTCTTTACGACCTGGTTTGTAACCAGCATTTTTGATCGCTTCGATGATTGAGTTCAACGCGTCTTCAGTACCATCCAATGCAGGAGCGAAACCACCTTCATCACCTACAGCAGTACTTAAACCACGCTTGTGCAATACTTTTTTCAGGCTGTGGAAAACTTCAGCACCCATGCGCAAACCTTCGCGGAAAGAAGGAGCACCGATCGGGCGAATCATGAATTCCTGGAATGCGATAGGAGCATCAGAGTGAGAACCACCGTTGATGATGTTCATCATAGGAACAGGCAATGTTTTTGCGTTGGTTCCGCCGATGTAACGATATAAAGGCAGGTTAAGAGCGTTAGCCGCAGCTTTGGCAACAGCCAAAGAAACACCCAACATGGCGTTAGCACCTAATTTTGATTTTGTTTTAGTTCCGTCAAGCGCCAACAATTTTTTGTCGATGCCAACCTGATCAGAAGCATCCATGCCAACGATTTCTTTGGCAATAACTGTGTTTACGTTTTCAACAGCTTTCAAAACACCTTTTCCAAGGTAACGGCCTTTGTCACCGTCACGCAATTCAAGAGCTTCGTTTTCACCTGTTGAAGCACCAGATGGAACAGCAGCCAAACCAACTGCACCACATTCCAGTGTAATTTCAACTTCCACAGTGGGGTTACCACGTGAATCCAGAATTTCTCTACCAACTACGTTATTAATTAACATGATTTATGGTTTTGAATTAAACTTAATATATTATCTTAAAACACTGATTTATAAAAGCTTTTGAAAAAGCCGCAGCAAATATAATAAATCCCCTGAATTTTTGCCGGATTTCAAAATCAGGGATAACCTAAATTTAACCCGAAAAAGAGACTAAAAAGTACGGAATTGATTGTACTTGTCACCTGCCTTATATTCAATTACCTCAACAGGTTGAATGGTAATGAGGGCACCTTTTTTTGATAACGCTACCAGCTCTTTCACCCGTTCGCTGAATTCCCGGATCCTCACATCTTCATCAACAACCTCAATGATAATCGGCAATTGGTTTGACAGTGCAAAAATCTTCATTGTATGAATGGAATGACTGGCCCCGAACGAAAGAATCCCACGGTGGACGGTTGCCCCGGCCATTCCTGATTCGCGGGCATCTTTCACAATCTCTTCATATAAAGGGGATGAGCCTACTTTATCTGTTTCGGAGATGTATACTTTCAAAATACTCGTTTTCCCTTTCATGGCATCCATGTTTAAACATTTTAGAATAACATTAAAATAAGCGGCCTATTTTACGAAGGGAAAGTACTTGTCCGCAGCTTCACCCTTTACTGATAGATCCACCGAATCGCAACAACTCCCGCATAAACAGCGAGTATACCAACTAACAAACTCAAAAACACGTTCCCAAAGAAATGCAGGAAACTGTTTTCACCAAGCATCGTCAGGTTATTATACGCAAAAGATGAAAAAGTGGTAAACCCTCCGCAAAAACCTACCGTCAAAAAAATACGCCACTCCGGATCCATATGCCCGCCCCGCTCAGAAAGTGCATAAACCAACCCAACGATAAAGCAACCGGCTACATTGGCAACAAATGTTCCCCACGGAAATGTACTATGCAGTATACGCTCAACAAGCAACTGCGTTAAATAGCGTGCCACGCTGCCAATAAAGCCTCCTGTACCAACAATGAGAAGAGTTTTAATCATGCTCCTTTTTTTATTCAGGTGAAATCAATACCTTGAAACCCAAATTTACAAAATACAACACGCAACAGCACCATGAATTCAATAAAACAGGCATTGATCCTACTTTTTCAGTTCGTTATTTTTTTCGCTCAGGCACAGAATACCAGCGAAATACAAACCATCTGCAACCAATGGATCAACCAGGAACAGTTGAAACATGCCAGCATCGGCATTTGTGTACAGGATGCCAATACCGGGGAAGAACTGCTGGCCACTTCTCCCCAGCTCAGCCTGGTGCCCGCATCAACATTAAAACTGTTGACAACTGCTGCTGCACTGGAAATCCTTGGCCCATATTTCCGTTTTGAAACCCAACTGGCCTACACCGGCGAAATCAGGAACGACAGCCTCATCGGCAACCTGGTCATCATCGGGGGCGGAGACCCGGCCCTTGGATCGGACTATTTCAAAGACCACTATCTCACCCGTCATTTCCTCGATAGCTGGGTGAAAAGCCTGAAAGAAAAGAACATCAACTACATTGACGGTGACCTGCTTACCGACGCAACGGTTTATGAAGACCAAATGATCCCCAACACGTGGATATGGGAAGACTTAGGAAATTATTACGGCGCCGGAGCCTGTGGATTGTCAGTATACGACAACATGTACAAAATCCATCTCGCCTCACCAGCAACAGCAGGGCTGCCCACTCAAATCATCGCCACCGATCCTGTCATTCCGGATGTGTACTTCGACAACCAGGTTTTGTCGGCTAACGACCACCGCGACCAGGCTTATGTTTTCGGAAGTCCAATGGAAAGCAAACGCACAATCCGTGGCACCATTCCCAAAGGAGAGGCAGATTTTACGATAAAAGCGTCAATACCTAACCCGCCCTACCTGCTTGCCAGTCAACTAAAAGACAAGCTCGAAACCAACAGGATAAAACTATCCGGGGAAATCAGAGCACAAAATGAAACTGATGTATCCCCGCAGGTAACCGTTTTAGCACGAACAGCTTCTCCCCCGCTCATCGACATCATTGATGTGACGAACCACGAAAGTGTGAACCTGTTTGCCGAACACATGCTGAAACACCTGGCCCTGCTAAAAACGGGCAAGGGCAGCACGAAGGAGGGCATCAAAGCCGTTGCTGATTTCTGGGAAGAAAAGGGGATCGACACGGAAGGGCTTTTCATGGCCGACGGAAGTGGGCTTTCGCGGTTCAATGCCATTACTGCCCGGCAAATGGTTGGCGTTTTGACCTACATGAGAACCCAAAGCACAAACGGTGAAGCTTTCTTTAAATCGTTACCCACCGTACCAAACGGAACACTGTGGTATTTTCACCCGGAGAATTTCCCGAATTACTGTTTGAGGGCCAAAAGTGGCAGCATGACCCGCGTGCGTTGCTTTGCCGGGAAACTGGAGACCGATACCGGACGCGAGCTGTTGTTTGCCGTATTCCTGAATAATTTTTCGTGCAGCCAGTCGAATGCAATTAAGGCGGTTGAAAACCTCCTGAAAGAACTCAGACAGATTACACGCTGATACTCTCCCCGTGAACCAATAAAAACCACTTGTCTTGTTCCAGTTCATGTTTCAGGATATACCGGTGACCTTGTACCGTGTGAACCTTGAAGTAGTCGGACAATGGCCATTCGTCGCTGTATGCCCATTGATGCCAGCGATCCAGAACCTGGTCGATTTCAAATTTTGAATCGTTCCAGTAAAAACAAAGCGGGTATTCTTCGGCCTTGTAACCCGAATAGCATTTCACCTGAACAGCAATCTGGTCCATAATCTTTTAATTCAATTGTTGCCTTTTATTTTAAGTGACTGACAAACTCAAGCATACTGTCGTAATGAGACCCTTTCCAAAAAACATGGTCGCACTGGTCGCAAATAAAGAATTCATCGAAATAGTTGAGGGTATTGGGTTGCAGGCGATGAAGCACCTGGTTCTTCGCGATTGGCTTAATCAGACTATTGCAATTCAGGCACCTCGAAAGCGGGTTAAAAGCCCCTCTCAGATCAAGCTTATTCAAAACATCCCTCAACTGCTCCTTCGGAGCGGAAGACCGAATCCAATAACCGTGGGTGACCTGCTCGTTTTTCACCAATCGGTAGCATTTTGAAAGAATGATGCGCTTCTCTTTCACTGAAATCGAAATCATTTCATCAGGCGTGTAGCTGTTCGAGTAAAGTGTGTCCAGACCCAAAATCCGCAAGTACCGGCACAACCGCCCCAAATGAACATCGCAAATGAAGGAAGGATTCCGCAAAGGCCTCTCGCGCAATTTTGTGACGCCGGCAATATTGAACAACTCAAAAACCGGGTAAACGGAAACCCGGTCACCATCACGCAACAAGTAGTCCCAACCTTTCGATTGCTGGTTCACCAGGATCAAATCAATTTCGGATTCAGGCACTCCCATCGCTTGAATTGCCTGCCCAACAGGAGTTCCCTCGGCCGCAAAATATTCAAACCAAACTTTTCGTGTCCTCTCGGGCAAGTACCTGTTCAGCTCTTCATAAAAACGAAAACAAACTGTTATCATACGACACTATACCTATTGGTTACTGCATCATTTTTACGAGCATATCGAAAACGGGGTTGGGCTTGAAATCCATGTTCGCATGTATTAATTTTAATGAGATGAAACGAGCCATAAGAGTTAAACCTCTCACACCGGAGCATGATTATACTGGCGAGTTCCCTGTCTGTCGGACAGGCAGGCATCCGTTGTAATGATATTCAACGTAAAAACGTTGATACGGAAATTGTAGAAACTTAAGTTGAACAAACAGATGAAAGCATGGGTAATCAATAAAATCAGTGATTTGACCAAAGAGGTTGCCCCTCTCAAAATGACAGAACTTCCCAAACCTATACCAAAGGCCGGGGAACTTTTGATCCGGGTAAATGCCTGCGGGGTTTGCCATACCGAGATTGATGAAATTGAAGGCCGGACCCCGCCTCCCCGGTATCCGGTTGTACCCGGCCACCAAGTTGTTGGTATTGTTGAAGAGACCAGGGGGAAACGTACGGATATAAAACCGGGTGACCGTGTTGGCGTGGCCTGGATTTGGTCGGTATGCGGAAAATGTGAATTTTGCCTCACCGGACGGGAAAACCTGTGCCCCCACTTTTTAGCCACCGGACGTGATGTTAACGGCGGTTATGCTGAATACATGGTTATCCGGGAGCAGTTTGCCCATAAAATACCCGACATCTTTACCGATTATGAAGCAGCCCCCCTGCTGTGCGCCGGGGCTATCAGTTACCGATCGTTATCGCTTTGCGGAATGGAAGACGGAAAGCGGATCGGGCTGACCGGGTTCGGGGCATCCGGTCACCTTGTGCTAAAACTGGTCAGGTACCTTTATCCCAACTCCGAAGTTGCCGTATTTGCCCGCCAGCCTCAAGAACGGGAATTTGCCCTGACCCTGGGCGCACACTGGGCTGGTGACACGCAGGAACTCCCACCCCACTTGCTTGACTGCATCATTGATACTACGCCGGTTTGGAAGCCGATCGTCCATGCCCTGCAAGCGCTGAAACCCGGCGGACGACTGGTCATCAATGCCATCCGAAAAGAGTCGGGTGACCAGGAATGCCTCACGAAGCTGGATTACCCAACCCACCTGTGGATGGAAAAAGAAATTAAAAGCGTGGCAAATGTTACCTCGAATGATGTCAGGGAATTTATCCGGATTGCAGCAGAAATGCCCTTCAAACCGGAAATTGAAATTTACCCGTTCGAAAAAGCCAACCAGGCAATCCTGGACATCAAGCAACGAAGAATCAAAGGCGCCAAGGTGCTGGCAATACAGAAAGGGATCTAAAAAGTCCAAAGAACATTTTGGGGCTATCAAGTTGTAAGTCCAGATCAGGTTATTTACCCCTAAATCCCCTGAAGGGGACTTTAAGCCATCCGGCAATTGCCGGAGAGGTTTGGAGGGGTAAATCCCGGATTAATCTCAATCTTATGATGCAATTTTTTTAAATCAACACCCTCTATTTCCCGCGGATTAGCCTGCCCAAGGCAAACTTGCCACTTCCGTAAACCAGGATCGTCAAAAAAATCAGCAGGTATAGCAAGGCCAGTTCTTTCCGGGCAAACGGGTCTCCACTATGCACATAGAAAGCGGCAACGCTCATAGTCACGATCAACGGGATTGATGCCAGGCGAGTACCAATCCCCAAGACCAAAAGCACCGAGCAAAATACCTCGGCAAAAACAGCAAGCACCAGCGACATTGTTCCTCCAATCCCGAAAGGATCGGCAAATGCGACATCGCCTGAAAGCAGTTTCTGCAATTTGGGGATACCATGGGTCAGCATAAATGCACCTCCGCCAACACGCAAAACCAACAACCACACATTCTCGACAAACTCATTTGTTTTTGGACCCAGCAATTTCTTTCCCATGTTGAATTTATTTAATCGGATACTTCAATTTTTTCAGAACCGAAATTAGAAAATGATTATTTATCAGCAACGGGGGAAATCAAAAACCATTGCTCTTGCCTCCACTTTTTTGCAGTCCAAAGTTGGTACCATATCAACCAGCACATAGGGCAAGTGCTGATTTTATCTCAACACACCTCGGCGTAATCCGCAATACAAAGGGTATCACCAAAGTAATATCGATCGTCATTGCGAAGGAGGAACGAGTGAAGCAATCTCTTGAAAAACAGATTGCTTCGTTTCACTCGCAATGACGTATCTCTATGGTTCTACAACTTCTCGGACAGCTTCATAAAAAGGAAAAATTAAAAAACTGACGATTGCAAAATCGTCCATTTACTCTTGATCCAACAAGTTGATCTAACCTGCTTTCTCTACCAGGCAAAGGATAACGACATAATTCTTCCCGTACTTTTTGGCGCACTTCGGACAAGTCGTGTACCACATGTACCATTTCTTAATTTCAAGTCCTTTTTGGGCTGCCAGTTCTTTGTAATCATCGCACCACTGCTTGGTGTTTTTGTAGGGACCTTCGTACACTTTTGAATAGAACTGCCCGCTCAGGGTGGTCATTTTTGCCCCTTCCACCGGCTTATCGACAGCCAGGTACAAATCCATATTCCATTTTGAGGTATGATCAGACAAGCAGATCCAATCCGGAACAGAGGCCTGGGCATCTTCCACTTTTTTGAAGAGACGTTTTATAACTGCCCCAAAGTTCATGGGCATATAAAACAGGGTAAAAACTTTGCCGCGGATAAACATTTTATCCTTCCACTCAAACAACTTGTCGTCCCAAGGTTTAGGTTCAAACGGAGGACAACAGATATCTTCAGATGCTTCTTTTGTTTTCATAACGAACTCCTTTCATGAGAAAATTATTCAATAAAACACTGGTTTCCAATAAAGTTAACAGTAAATGCAAAGTTCGTCAATACATCGCGGGGATTAATTCATTGAAAAGTGATTACAATGATGAACCTGAGGCATTGCGGCAAAAGAATCAACACGATAAGCCGCCAATTGGCAACAGAACTCATGAAACAATCCCCACCCTCAATTATCAATTCGTAGCGAGACAACCGGTTAACTGCAAAAATCAATTCAAAAAAAGGATTTTTACTTTCAAATTAATTTTGCTTTTTGAAATTAATTTCTACTTTTGCCCATACGAAAAGAACAAAAATGAAAATTCCGGCTATCATACTTAACGTCATTATCCTCGTCGTCGTGGTCATTTCGCAAGCGAAGTGAGGGTGTTGCACGTAGGTATATCAGGTAGCCATTCTCACAAACAGGGAATGGCTTTTTTCATTTTATAAGAAATCGTTATGACACATTTTTCAACATATCATCCGGTAGTCCTTCTAGTCGTCATTCTTGGTTTTCACTAGGAAAGGCCGCTGATTGTTGAACAACGAATATTCAAAAGCCTTTCCCTAAAAACGGGAAGGGCTTTTTTTAAAAACAAAAATTTCAGATTAAAACGATATGCAACACAAATTAAGATCAGCTACAACTACCGAAGGCCGCAGGATGGCCGGGGCCCGTAGCCTATGGCGTGCAAACGGCGTAAAAGAAGAACAGTTTGGCAAACCAATGATTGCCATCGTTAACTCCTTCACCCAATTCGTACCGGGACATGTCCACCTGCATGAAATTGGCCAGTTTATCAAACAGGAAATTGAAAAACAAGGCTGCTTTGCTGCTGAGTTCAATACCATTGCCATCGACGACGGAATTGCAATGGGACACGACGGGATGTTGTATTCGCTTCCTTCGCGCGATGTAATTGCCGACAGCGTAGAATACATGTGCAACGCACACATGGTTGATGCGATGGTTTGCATTTCGAACTGCGACAAAATCACCCCGGGGATGATGATGGCTGCCATGCGCCTGAACATTCCGGCAATCTTTGTTTCCGGAGGCCCGATGGAAGCCGGGAATATTGAAGGAAAAGATTTTGATCTGGTTGATGTGATGGTGATGGGTGCTGATCAGAATGTGGAAGCATCGTACCTGGCCAAAGTGGAACAAGACGCCTGCCCAACCTGCGGAAGTTGTTCCGGTATGTTCACGGCCAACTCGATGAACTGTTTGGCCGAAGCGCTGGGGATGGCACTCCCCGGGAACGGAACAATTGTAGCCACCCACGCTAACCGCAAACGGTTGTTTGAACAAGCCGCCAAACGGATTATTGAACTGACTTACGATTATTATCAGAATGGCAACGAAAATGCGCTGCCCCGCAATATTGCAACAAAAGCTGCATTTGAAAACGCCATGAAATTAGATATTGCGATGGGAGGATCGACCAACACCGTTCTGCATATTCTGGCCATTGCCCACGAAGCCGGTGTTGATTTCACCATGAAACATATCAACGAATTATCGAAAATTACGCCGAACCTGTGTAAAGTTGCACCCAACGGTCATTACCACATCCAGGATGTTAACCGTGCCGGTGGTATCCTTGGGATTTTGGCTGAGTTAAGCCGCGGTGGCCTACTTGACACAACTGTTCCCCGCGCTGATGGATTGACTTTGGGTGAGGCAATCGCGAAATACGACATTGTGAGCAGTACGGCGAACGAAGAAGACATCCTACGCTACAAATCAGGTCCGGGCGGATACCGCAACCTGGTAATGGGCTCGCAGGAAAGCTATTACAAAGAATTTGACAAAGACCGTGAATCAGGCTGTATCCGCGATTTGGAGCATGCCTATAACAAAGATGGAGGGTTAGCTGTTCTTTACGGCAATATTGCCGAAGACGGCTGCATCGTCAAGACGGCAGGTGTTGATCCTTCACTATACACTTTTAAAGGAACAGCGCGGGTTTTTGAATCGCAGGAGGCTGCGGTAAACGGCATTCTTGGCGATGCTGTGCAGTCCGGCAATGTGGTGATCATCCGTTACGAAGGGCCTAAAGGAGGGCCGGGCATGCAGGAAATGTTGTACCCGACATCGTACCTTAAATCGATGAAGCTGGACAAAGCCTGCGCCCTGCTGACAGATGGCCGTTTTTCAGGCGGGACTTCTGGCCTGTCAATCGGACATGCTTCACCCGAAGCAGCAGCCGGTGGCGCCATCGCCCTGATTAAAGATGGTGATACAATTGAAATCGATATCCCTGCCCGCAAAATCAATGTCATGATCAGCAGTGAAGAGCTTGATCAGCGCCGGGCAGCAGAAGAAGCCAAAGGTAAAGATGCATTCAAGCCTGTTGGCCGAAACAGAAATATAAGTAAAGCGCTAAAAGCTTATGCCAGCCTGGTTTCGTCGGCTGATAAAGGCGCAGTGCGCATAATAGAATAGTAACAACAAAAACACATTCATATGGCAACAAAACGTATTACAGGATCACAAGCCGTTATTCTTTCGTTACTGGAAGAAGGCGTTGATACCATTTTCGGGTATCCCGGAGGGGCAATCATGCCGATTTATGATGCCTTGTACGATTACGACAAACATGTTACGCACATCCTGACCCGCCACGAGCAGGGAGCAGTGCATGCTGCTGAAGGCTATGCAAAAGTAACCGGGAAAGCTGGTGTGTGCTTTGCCACATCAGGGCCGGGAGCAACTAACCTGATCACCGGCATTGCCGATGCCCAGATCGACTCCATCCCGCTCGTCTGCATCACCGGGCAGGTTGCCTCCCCGCTTCTCGGAACCGATGCTTTCCAGGAATCGGATGTGATCGGTCTTTCCATGCCTGTAACCAAATGGAACTACCAGGTTACGGAAGCTTCGGAAATACCGGAAGCCATTGCCAAAGCTTTCTACATTGCCCAGTCCGGACGCCCGGGCCCGGTATTGCTGGATATCGCCAAAGATGCCCAATTCCAGGAACTGGATTTTGAATATAAAAAATGTACAAAAATACGTTCGTACATCCCGGAATTCCCGGTTGACCTCTTTAAGGTGAAAATGGCCGCAGAATTAATCAATACTGCGAAAAAGCCCTTATTGCTTTTTGGACAAGGAGTGATTATTGCCAATGCCGAAGATGAATTGAAATCATTCATTGAAAAGACCGGTATTCCCGCAGCGTGGACTTTATTGGGACTTTCGGCACTACCGAGCGACCACCCGCTGAACGTGGGCATGTTGGGCATGCACGGAAATTACGGGCCAAATATCAAAACCAACGAGGCTGACCTGATCATTGCCGTGGGCATGCGCTTTGATGACCGCGTTACCGGCAAGGTGAGCACCTATGCAAAAAAAGCAAAAATCATTCATCTGGAGGTTGATCCGGCAGAAATTGACAAGATCATTAAAACCGATGTTGCCATCCTGGGAAATGCAAAAAAATCGCTGGCCATGCTGATTGACAATGTCAGTCCAAACAAGCACGAGGCCTGGCTACAGGAATTCCGCGATTGTGACAAAATTGAAAACGAGAAAGTCATTTCAAAAGATATTTACCCGGAAAAGGCCGGTTTAACCATGGGCGAAGCAGTTCGCATTGCCTCGGAAAAAACAAACCACGAAGCCATTTTAGTTACCGATGTTGGCCAACAACAAATGATTGCATCCCGCTATTTCAAATTTAAGCACTCAAAAAGCTGCGTAACTTCCGGCGGGTTGGGAACAATGGGCTACGGTGTACCTGCGGCAGTTGGGGCACAGCTTGGCGCCCCCGACCGCACCGTTGTTACTTTTGTTGGCGATGGCGGTTTCCAGATGACCTTACAGGAGTTGGGCACCATCGTGCAAAACAAGCTTCCGGTAAAAATCATTCTTTTGAACAACAACTTTTTGGGAATGGTGCGACAATGGCAACAGTTGTTCTTCGAAAAACGCTATTCGTTCACCGAACTTACCAACCCTGATTTTATCATGATTGCCAACGGGTTTGGTATGCCCGCCCACAAAGTAACCAAGCGTGAAGACCTGGAAGCCGGCATTCAAAAAATGATGGATCATGACGGCCCTTACCTACTTGAGGTTGTTGTTGAGAAAGAAGACAATGTATTCCCAATGGTACCGGCAGGTGCATCTGTATCCGATATCATTCTTGAAGCTTAATTAAAATCAAACACAATGAAACAGGAATTTAATATCACCATATTTTCGGAAAACCACATTGGTTTACTCAACCGGATTACGATCATTTTCACACGTCGTAAAATCAATATTGAAAGCCTGACCGTTTCCGAATCGGCCATTAAAGGCATTTCAAAGTTTACCATCGTGATCAACGAAACCGAAGACCGGGTGAAAAAGGTAGTTGCCCAACTGGAAAAAGTGGTTGATGTGATGAAAGCCTTCTACCACACCAACGAGGAAATGATTTACCAGGAAATCGCGTTGTACAAAGTCCCGACTGAGTCCCTGTACGAAACGGATGAAATTGAAAAGATGGTGCGCAATACCGGCGCCCGCATCCTTGAAATCACCCGTGAATACACTGTCATCGAGAAAACCGGGCACAAACGTGAAACCCAGGAACTCTTCGAACGGTTGAACCAGTTTGGGGTCATGCAATTCATCCGCTCCGGGCGCATTGCCATCACCCGCGACCCGATCGAACGACTTTCAGAATTCCTGAAAGAGCGCGATGCTGAATTTGAATACCTCGACTAAACTTTTACAATTATATCATTGAGCAGGCGACTTCGAGTCACCTGCTCAATTTGCATTATTGCCCAACATGAACTCACGGACAGAACATTTACCGGTTTACAGCCTGCACAACTTCAGTTCAGAGGGACGGACAAGCCAGCAATTCCAGGTGGAAGTGTTTGATGCGAAACGACATTTCAGTGTCAAATACCCACACCGGCACGATTTTTTTGAAGTATTGTACCTGATGCAAGGCTCCGGATTTCATGTCATTGACGGGAACAAATACGAAATCAAACCACCATGCGTGTTTTTCATGTCGCCCGGGCAGGCGCACAAAATTGAGTTTTCAAAAGATATTGGCGGTTACATTTACATTTTCACGTCCGACTTTTATCTGGCCAACCGGAGCAACCAAAACAGCCTGATTGAATTTCCATTCTTTTACAACCTCAAACAGGACAACCCACCATTACTGCTGCAAAAAGATGAAAACACCCGCTTTTTGGAAGAACTATTCAAACGCAGCATCACCGAACTCAACACCAACGAAACCAACAGGATGGACATGCTCCGTTCACTTTTGGACATGATCCTGACAACCTGCACATCGCTGTACAAAACCGGTGAGAACCTGCAAACCAAAGGTAAGGGCTATCTACTGGTCAAACGTTTTTATCACCTGGTTGAAGAAAACAACCACAACAACCTGTCGCTGAAAGAATATGCAGCACGCCTGGCTGTCACACCCAACCACCTCACTCAAACGGTAAAACAATACACCGGGAAAACATCAAGCCAGATTATTAAAGCGAAACAGGTACTGGAGATAAAGCGCCTGCTGGTACACACCAGCCTAAGTGTTGCCGAGATTGCCCATCAGCTCAACTTCGAAGACCAATCGTATTTCACGAAATTCTTCAAACGTGAATCCGGCTTTTCGCCGCTTCAGTACCGGACTGAATCCTTAAGCAAATAATTTTTGTTGAATATCCACCAACTTATCCTAATGTAATGATATTCGGTAGCCATTAATTGTCATTCAATAGTCATTCTTCGCAATTCCGAAACAATTAATGACGCCTGAATGACAACAAATGACCGTAATTCTTTTCAAAAAAAACAAATCAGGCAAGAGCCAGAACAGTCGACATTCCAAAATTACCATCTAACTCAAAAGCTTAAACCACTGAATCCTAAACAAGAAACAACAACAAAACCAATCATGGCATTCCAAATCCATGAAAAATACCAAAAAAACCTCTTTTTTTACTCGACTTTCTGACGATAATTCTTTTGCTTTGTATTGGGAAATTTAAACCCAGCATTTTTTAATACAGACTTAAATCAAATAATTAAATACTCAAAGAAATGGCAAATTATTTCAACACACTTCCGTTGCGCCTGCAATTGGCACAATTGGGTACCTGCGAATTCATGGACAAATCAGAGTTTGCAGATGGCGTAAAAAAACTGGAAGGCAAAAAAATCGTCATCGTTGGTTGCGGTGCACAAGGGTTAAACCAAGGTTTAAACATGCGCGATTCTGGTCTCGACATCTCTTACACTTTGCGCGAGGCTGCAATCAAGGAACAACGTCAATCTTACAAAAATGCCGTTGAAAACGGGTTTAAAGTGGGAACTTACGAAGAAATGATCCCGACAGCTGACCTGGTTATCAACCTGACTCCTGATAAACAACACACCAACGTGATTAGTGCAGTAATGCCACTGATGAAACAAGGTGCTGCGCTTTCATACTCTCACGGGTTCAATATTGTTGAAGAAGGCATGCAAATCCGCAAAGACCTGACCGTGGTTATGGTTGCACCAAAATCTCCGGGTTCTGAAGTTCGCGAAGAATACAAGCGTGGCTTCGGTGTTCCAACACTGATTGCTGTTCACCCTGAAAACGACCCGAATGGCGACGGTTTGGAAATTGCCAAAGCATATTGTGTCGGAACAGGCGGCGACCGCGCCGGCGTGCTTCGTTCATCTTTCGTAGCCGAAGTAAAATCAGACCTGATGGGCGAACAAACCATCCTGTGTGGTCTGTTACAAACCGGTTCAATCCTGTCATTCGACAAGATGATCGAAAAAGGAATCGAACCCGGATACGCCTCAAAACTGATCCAGTACGGATGGGAAGTTATTACGGAAGCATTGAAACACGGCGGTATCACCAACATGATGGACCGTTTGTCGAACCCGGCAAAAATCAAAGCTTTTGAATTGTCTGAAGAACTGAAACGCATCATGCGCCCATTGTTCCAAAAACACATGGACGATATCATGAGCGGCGAGTTCTCTAAAACCATGATGGAAGACTGGGCAAACGACGACAAGAACCTGTTGACATGGCGCGCTGCAACTGCCGAAACCGCGTTCGAAAAAACGCCTGCAGGCGATGTTGAAATCAGCGAACAAGAATATTTCGACAATGGTGTACTGATGGTTGCTTTCGTGAAAGCAGGTGTTGAACTGGCTTTCGAAACCATGACAGAAGCCGGCATCAAAGAAGAATCGGCCTACTACGAATCGTTGCACGAAACTCCGCTGATTGCCAACACCATTGCCCGTAAAAAACTGTACGAAATGAACCGTGTGATTTCAGATACTGCCGAATACGGTTGTTACCTGTTCGATCACGCTTGCAAGCCGCTGCTGGCTGATTTCATTAAAAACATCGAAACGGATGTAATTGGTGAAACATACGGCGAAGGATCTGACAACGGCGTTGACAACAAACAATTGATTGCTGTAAACGAAATCATCCGCTTCCACCCGGTAGAAATTGTCGGTTACGAGCTTCGCGAATCGATGACCGCTATGAAGAAGATTGTATAAGACCTTACAAAATCCAGATACCAGAAGCCTGCCAGTCACCGATTGGCAGGCTTTTTTTATGAAAAGACCGACACAAAATCCCCAATCACGATCTGCCTAATTCATTTTTTGTATTGATTAAACCATCACGCCCTATTTTCGTTTATGTATTTTGTACGCTCAATATGAATAAAATTGAAATATATGATCGAATGGTTTTCTTCTCAAAGCCCAATTATACAAGCACTGCTGGCAACCATTTTCACCTGGTTTGTAACGGCGCTGGGTGCAGCAATGGTGTTCTTCTTTAAAGAAATTAACCGAAAAGTACTGGACGGTATGCTCGGTTTTGCAGCCGGGGTGATGATTGCAGCCAGCTTCTGGTCGCTGCTCGCCCCTGCCATTGAAATGGCCGAAGAAGCAGGAGGCACGGCATGGCTACCTGCAGTTGTTGGCTTTTTGGCAGGTGGCTTTTTCCTCTGGCTGGTCGACCAGTTTCTACCTCACCTCCACCTGGGTTTCCCAACAGAGGAGGCCGAAGGGGTTTCCACCTCGTGGCGCAGAAGCGTGTTGCTTGTTTTAGCCATCACCTTGCACAACATTCCCGAAGGGCTGGCTGTTGGCGTTGCTTTTGGTGCGGTTGCTGCCGGTTTTCCTTCAGCTACATTGGCCGGCGCCATTGCATTGGCAATTGGTATTGGCATCCAGAATTTTCCGGAAGGCGCTGCCGTTTCGGTACCGTTACGCCGCGAAGGCATGAAACAAGGAAAAAGCTTCCTGTACGGACAGGCATCCGGATTGGTTGAGCCCATCGCCGGTGTGATTGGTGCCGCAGCCGTTTTGCTGATGCGCCCAATTCTTCCGTACGCCCTTTCATTCGCTGCCGGTGCCATGATCTATGTTGTAGTTGAAGAATTGATACCTGAGTCACAGTTGGAAAAACACACAGATATCGCAACGATTGGCACCATGCTTGGTTTTGCCGTGATGATGTTATTGGATGTCGCTTTGGGCTAACCAGCAACCAGTTGACATCTCTTTTATGAAAAAACATTTGGGTTGACTGGCCACTAAAAATGCATTAAAAACATATTTTCAGTTCAAACGAAAAGAATTAATATTAATCTGACTAATAAAAAAACTTTAAGGTTATGAACAGTCTTATTATAGGAACCTGGAAACTCAAATCATTTGAGATCCAGAAATCAAACGGGGAAATCGTGTACCCATTCGGGGATGATGCAGTAGGCATGGTTGTTTATTCGGCTTCCGGACATTTTTCCGTTCAATACATGCCCCGGGAGCAAAACACAAATGATCTTCAAGGAGTTTCTTACTTCGGAAATTTCGAATTCAACCGCGAGAAGGACTACATTGTCCATCATGTCGAGGGCTCTTTGTTCCCGAATAAAGAAGGGCTTGATAAAATCCGTCACGCAAGAATCAGGGGAAAAGGTTTGAAATTGACATGCCCCCCCCTTTGCTGGGACAACGATGAAGGTTCAACTGCAACTATTCAATTCGAAAAACAGGAAGAAATCCCACGCGCAAGCGTTACTGAAGCGATGATCAGGTAAATTAACCCAGGTAACAGATATCAACAATAAAAGCCGGTTCATGCAAAATGAGCCGGCTTTCTTGCACAAAAACCAGCCGTTAATTCCATCCAGCGAAATAATCCCAACCATACAAGCGTGCCCCAGGATATTACAACAAAAAGTTGAATTGCCGTAAAACTTTTAAAAAAGGTCATTGTTATTTATTCGAAATGCAGGTAACAACAGATCAAAGTTTTATTTGGATTTTATGAGCGTCACAATAAGTTAATTGAATCTTTTTCTTAAAGATTATAAAAATAGCCGCCCAATAATTTTCATTTTAAAATTTAATTGTGATATTTGCAGGAAATCATTGAAAAATGAAACAAATTAATTCCATTTCTATTCTCGGTATTCTTCTCGGTATTCTACTCTGGATGCGCGACTGAGAATGGTATGGATATAATTATAAAAAAATGACATAAAGCCATTCTCAGCAGAGAATGGCTTTTTTGATGTGTAAAAAAAGAAAGTAACAGATAATAAACAAATCATTTCATCATGAGCGACAGATTGTACATTTTTGACACCACGTTGAGAGACGGGGAGCAAGTCCCGGGGTGTCAGTTAAACACAGTTGAGAAGATTGAAGTGGCTAAGGCTTTGGAAGAATTAGGCGTAGATGTAATCGAAGCCGGTTTCCCAATTTCAAGCCCCGGAGACTTCAACTCGGTAGTCGAAATTTCAAAAGCGGTAACATGGCCAACTATTTGTGCCCTGACCCGCGCAGTAGAAAAAGACATTGATGTAGCAGCCGAAGCCCTCAAATACGCAAAAAAAGGACGTATTCACACAGGTATCGGTACATCACACTACCACATCCACTACAAACTCAACTCTAATCCTGATGAAATTATTGAGCGTGCCGTAAGAGCCGTAAAATATGCCAAGAAATACGTTGAGGATGTTGAATTTTACGCTGAAGATGCCGGTCGTACCGAAAACGAATACCTGGCCCGCGTAGTTGAGGCCGTGATCAAAGCCGGTGCGACTGTTGTAAACATTCCGGATACGACTGGCTATACCATGCCTCACGAGTTCGGTGAAAAAATCAAATACCTGATCGACAATGTTCGCGGTGTTGAGAATGCAATTATTTCGACACACTGCCACAACGATTTGGGAATGGCCACTGCCAACACCATTTCAGGTATCATCAACGGAGCACGCCAGGCCGAAGTAACCATCAACGGAATTGGCGAACGCGCAGGGAACACTTCGCTGGAAGAAGTGGTAATGACCCTGAAAAGCCGCTATAAAGTATTGAATATTGACACCAATATCAATACAAAAAATATCTACAAAACCAGCCGTTTGGTTTCGAACCTAATGAACATGCCGGTACAGCCCAACAAAGCAATTGTTGGCCGTAACGCCTTTGCACATTCATCCGGAATTCACCAGGATGGCGTATTGAAACACCGCGAAAACTACGAGATCATCGATCCGACAGATGTAGGTATCAACGAATCATCCATCGTGTTGACTGCCCGTAGCGGACGTGCTGCGTTGAAACATCGTCTGGAAGTTTTGGGTTACGAATTGCCAAAAGAAAAAGTAGACGAGGTTTACCAGAAGTTCCTGGAACTGGCCGACAAGAAAAAAGACATCCGCGACGAGGATGTGATCTTACTTGTTGATGATTCTCAACGGAAAGATCGCCGTATTAAGCTTGATTTCCTTCAGGTTGTTACCGGCAAATCTTTAATCCCGATGGCTACTGTTCGGTTGGATATTGCCGGCGAAAAATTCGATGCCACTTCATCAGGTAACGGCCCGGTTGATGCAGCCATTAGCGCAGTGAAACAGATAATAAAACGTCAAGTGATTTTGGAAGAATTCCTGATCCAGGCAATCACCAAAGGAAGCGACGATGTTGGCAAAGTCCACATGGAACTGGATTTTGACGGCACAAAATTCTTTGGGTTTGGCGCTCACACCGACATTATCACAGCTTCGGTTGAAGCATTCCTGGATGCGGTAAACAAAATCCCGGTGCAATAAAATTGAAATTTGAATAACCTGTAATATAATATGATTCCCGTCTTTTTAACAAAGTCGGATGAAGCTGAAAAGATAAGTTTATATGGAAGCAAAAACGTTATTTGATAAGATTTGGGATGCCCACGTGGTAAAACAAGTCGAAGGTGGACCAAATGTATTATACATCGATCGTCACTTCATTCACGAAGTGACCAGTCCGGTGGCATTTCTGGGGTTAAAAACCCGTGGGCTGAAAGTTTTTCGCCCGGACCAAACAACAGCAACCCCCGACCACAATGTACCGACAATCAACCAAAACCTGAGCATTAAGGATGAATTGTCGCGCAACCAGGTGGAGATGTTGAAAAAGAACTGCGAAGAAAATGGCATTACCCATCACGGATTGGGTAGCGACGGACATGGGGTTGTTCACATCATCGGGCCGGAAATGGGCCTGACTCAACCGGGAATGACTATTGTTTGCGGCGACAGCCACACTTCAACACACGGGGCATTTGGCGCCATCGCCTTTGGTATTGGTACCAGCGAAGTGGAAATGGTACTGGCCAGCCAGTGTATCATGCAGCCAAAACCTAAGAAAATGCGCATCACCGTTGACGGTGAGCTTGGCAAAGGGGTAACTGCAAAAGATATCGCCTTGTACATCATCTCTAAAATTACCACCAGTGGCGGAACAGGTCACTTTATTGAATATGCCGGCTCGGCGATCACCGGGTTGAGCATGGAAGGCCGCATGACTTTGTGTAACCTGAGTATCGAGAGTGGTGCCCGTGGTGGCATGATCGCTCCGGACGAAACCACGATCAACTACGTGAAAGGACGCAAGTTTGCCCCACAAGGCGAAGCCTGGGACAAAGCGGTTGCTTACTGGCAAACACTGAAATCAGACGAAGGCGCCAAGTTCGATACCGAATTGACTTTTGATGCAGCTGACATTGAGCCAATGATCACTTACGGGACAAACCCGGGCATGGGTCTTGGTATTTCACAAACGATCCCCACCGGAAGTGACCTGGAAGGTACCGACAAAGCCACATTCCTGAAATCGCTGAAATACATGGATTTCAATCCGGGCGATGCCATGAAAGGAAAGAAAGTGGACTATGTTTTCCTGGGAAGCTGTACAAACGGACGTATTGAAGATTTTCGTGCATTTGCCGAATTTGTAAAAGGCAAAAAGAAAGCTGATGACGTGATTGTTTGGTTGGTTCCTGGCTCCAAAGCCGTTGAGTCGCAGATTATTGCCGAAGGGTTGGATAAAATTTTCGAAGAAGCAGGAATGGCTCTCCGTCAACCGGGATGCTCCGCTTGTCTGGCCATGAACGATGACAAAATTCCGGAAGGCAAGTACTCTGTTTCTACTTCGAACCGGAACTTCGAAGGTCGTCAGGGACCGGGTGCCCGCACGTTGCTGGCCAGCCCGCTCACCGCGGCCGCTGCTGCTGTCACCGGGGTAATCACCGACCCGAGAGAGCTTTTATAATTTTCTAATGATTAATGACGATTGATTAATTATGGACAAATATGATTTAAAAAAGCGAACGAAAACTTTTGCACATGAGTGCATCAAGTTTACATCGGCGCTTCCGAATAACAAACTTGGAAATCATATTGAAGGCCAGTTAATCAGATGTGCAACTTCTGTAGCAGTAAATTATCGGGCAGTTCTTCTGGCTCAGTCTGATGCTGCTTTTTCTGCGAAGTTGTCGATCGTAATTGAAGAAGTTGATGAGTGTGACTTTTGGATTGAGTTTGCAATGGATGAAAAGATTGCTTCCTCAGCTACAGCTCAACCATTGATGAAAGAAGCAAAGGAATTAACCTCAATTTTTATTGCTTCCAGAAAAACACTTCAACTTAAAAACAAAAAATAGTCATTGACCATTAATGATTAATCACTAATAAATAATAATTGAAAAATGGCTTACGATAAATTTTCAAAAATAGTATCACCGGCTGTTCCACTGCCGATCGAAAACGTGGACACCGACCAGATCATTCCGGCCCGCTTCCTGAAAGCGGTCGAAAGGAAAGGTTTTGGAGACAATCTTTTCCGCGACTGGCGTTACGATAAGAACAATCAACCCATTGCTGACTTTGCGTTGAATCAAAGTAAATACAGCGGCAAAATCCTGGTTGGCGGTAAAAACTTTGGTAGCGGATCGAGCCGCGAGCATGCTGCCTGGGCAATTTACGATTACGGCTTCCGCGTGGTTGTTTCCAGCTTCTTTGCCGATATTTTTAAAGGAAATGCCCTGAACAATGGCTTGTTGCCAGTAGTTGTTTCCCCGGCTTTCCTGGAGAAAATATTTGCAACAATTGAAAATAACCAGGCCAGTGAATTCGAAGTTGACCTGCCAAACCAAACATTCACCATAAAAGCAACCGGTGAATCGGAACAGTTTGAGATCAATCCGTACAAAAAGCACTGCCTGCAAAACGGGCTCGATGATATCGACTATCTCGTGAGCTTAAAGCCCGAGATTGAAGTTTTTGAAAAATAACGCACCCAAAAGCAGGAGCTTGCATAGTTGCTGTGTGAACTCCTGCTTTTTGTAAAAAGATTCCGGCCACGACAGAAGCAGTAGTGCCCGGATCTAAAAAAACCGGAACAAGTCCTCGTCAGATTTGTTTCAACATTGAACTAAAATAAAAACTCAAATGACGGGAAAACAAATAGCAGAAAGTGACCAACTGCTCAGTATCATGGACACCACTCTCCGCGACGGAGAACAAACCTCCGGTGTTTCATTTACTGACACAGAGAAGTTGAGTGTAGCCAAAGTCCTGCTTGAAGATGTTAAAGTCGATCGGATTGAAATTGCATCTGCCAGGGTTTCGGAAGGGGAATTTAATGCAGCCCGCCGAATTATGGAATGGGCCGCTGAGAAAGGTCACCTGAACCGTATAGAAATATTGGGTTTTGTTGACGGGAAGACTTCCCTTGACTGGATTGACCGGGCAGGCGGAAAGGTATTGAACCTGCTTTGTAAAGGTTCATACAAACATGTGACCCAGCAATTACGGAAAACGCCGGAAGAACATATTGCCGACATCAAAAAGTCGGTTGATTATGCTACAGAGCTGGGCATTGCGGTAAATGTTTACCTGGAAGACTGGTCGAACGGGATGCGCAACTCGAAGGATTA
>JBNKTK010000038.1:0-28388 GCA_050298035.1 Mangrovibacterium sp.
TTCTTTTTTAGAAAATCATATGAACCTTAAGAACAGAGATTCTCAATTAACCGGGGAAACAATGAAAGCTGATCCACATTGGAATCTTAAACTTCAGGAGAATTGAAAATGTAGGAAAAATGATGCTGACCTGCTCCGTCATGATCATTCAAAATAATAAGAAACGACATCATAATATATTGAAAAAGGCTGCCCAATTTTCTTCTGAGCAGCCTTTTCTATTATAATTATTCAGATCTATTCCGAAAAACGAGATGACAAGTATTCGCGGTTCAAACGGGCGATATTCGAAATTGAGATGTTTTTAGGACATTCAACTTCGCAAGCGCCGGTGTTTGTACAACCACCAAACCCAAGTTCATCCATTTTAGAAACCATTGCTTTTGCACGACGTTTTGCTTCAACACGTCCCTGTGGTAACAAGGCCAGCTGACTAACTTTTGCCGAAACGAACAACATGGCCGATGAGTTTTTACATGCGGCAACACAAGCTCCACAACCGATACACGAAGCTGAATCCATTGCTTCGTCAGCATCAATTTTCGAGATTGGGATCGCATTGGCATCAGGGACACCACCTGTTGACACAGACACATAACCTCCGGAGGCAATGATTTTATCGAAAGCCGAACGGTCAACGATCAGGTCTTTGATGATTGGGAAAGCAGCAGCACGCCATGGCTCGATGGTCACTGTTTCACCATCTTTAAATTTACGCATGTGCAACTGGCAAGTCGTTACATCGTCATCTGGCCCGTGCGGGCGGCCATTGACGTACAATGAGCACATTCCGCAAATCCCTTCACGGCAATCGTGGTCAAATGCAACCGGTTCCTTATTTTCCCTGATCAAGTGCTCGTTCAGAATGTCCATCATTTCAAGGAACGAGCTGTCGGTCGAGATGTTATTGACCTTGTAGGTTTCGAAACGGCCTTTCTCTTTGGGACCGTTCTGACGCCAAACCTTAAGCGTGAGATTTATTGTTTTTTCCATGATTGATCTCCTTTTAAAAAGCCATTACTTGTAATTACGTTGAACCATTTTCACACTTTCGTAAACCAGGTCTTCTTTATGAAGAACAGGTTCAGATTCTTCGCCCTTATATTCCCAGCAAGAAACATAGGCGAATTTTTTATCCTGACGAAGAGCTTCACCTTCTTCAGTCTGGAATTCTTCGCGGAAGTGTCCGCCACAGCTTTCTTCGCGGTTCAGCGCGTCGCGTGCCATCAGGTCTCCAATTTCAATGAAATCGGCCAAACGGCTGGCTTTTTCCAATTCAATATTCATTCCGGTCAATTCACCCGGGATACGCACGTTGGTCCAGAATTCCTTTTTGATAGCTGCGATCTTTTCGATAGCAGTTTTCAGTCCTTCTTTATTCCGTCCCATACCCACGAAATCCCACATCACCAAACCAAGTTCTTTGTGGATACTGTCAACAGAGCGGTTACCCTGAATGGCCATCAACTTTTTAAAGCGTTCCCTGACGATCTTTTCGGCCTCAATGAATTCAGGTTCGCTGGTTGTCATTCGCGGTGTGCGGATGTCATCAGCCAGGTAATTCTGAATGGTGTATGGTAACACGAAATACCCATCAGCCAATCCCTGCATCAATGCCGAAGCACCAAGGCGGTTTGCACCGTGATCGGAGAAGTTAGCTTCACCTGCAGCGAACAAACCGGGTATGGTTGTTTGCAATTCGTAATCAACCCAGATACCACCCATCGTGTAGTGGATTGCCGGGTAAATCATCATTGGTGTTTTATATGGATTTTCGTCAACGATTTTTTCGTACATCTGGAACAGGTTTCCGTAACGGGCTTCAATTACTTTTTCACCCAAACGGTCGATAGCTGATTTAAAATCGAGGTAAACAGCCAACCCGGTAGCTCCTACACCGTAACCGGCATCGCAACGTTCTTTGGCAGCACGCGAAGCCACATCACGCGGAACCAAGTTACCGAAAGCCGGGTAACGACGTTCCAAATAGTAGTCGCGTTCATCTTCCGAAAGATCAGTTGGTTTCTTTTTACCTGCACGGATTGCCTCAGCATCTTCTTTCTTCTTCGGCACCCAGATACGACCATCGTTACGGAGTGATTCAGACATCAAGGTCAGTTTACTCTGGAATTCGCCATGAACCGGGATACAGGTCGGGTGAATTTGGGCATAACATGGGTTAGCAAACATCGCTCCTTTGTGGAATGCCTTAATGGCTGCTGAACCATTTGACCCCATGGCGTTGGTTGACAGGAAGAACGTGTTTCCGTATCCACCGGTTGCCAAAACAACTGCGTGGCCGAAATGACGTTGCAGCTCCCCTGTTACCAGGTCGCGGGCAATAATACCGCGGGCTTTTCCGTCAACAATTACAATGTCAACCAGCTCGGTACGTGTATACATGGTCACTGTTCCGGCATTTACCTGACGCATCAACGCCTGGTAAGCGCCCAGCAACAACTGCTGACCGGTTTGCCCTTTGGCGTAGAATGTACGGCTAACCTGTGCACCACCGAAAGAACGGTTATCCAACAAACCACCGTATTCGCGTGCAAACGGAACACCTTGTGCCACACACTGGTCGATGATGCTGTTGCTCACTTCGGCCAAACGGTAAACGTTCGCTTCGCGGGCACGGTAGTCACCACCTTTAATTGTATCGTAAAACAAGCGGTAAACCGAGTCACCGTCGTTTGGATAGTTTTTAGCAGCATTGATACCACCTTGTGCGGCAATTGAGTGTGCACGACGAGGTGAATCCTGAATAGTAAAGTTTTTTACATTAAAACCCATTTCGCCAAGCGATGCAGCAGCAGCACCACCAGCCAAGCCGGTACCAACTACAATAACGTCAAGTTTACGTTTGTTGGCGGGGTTCACCAGTTTCTGGTGATTTTTATAATTTGTCCACTTCTGGGCTAAAGGCCCTTCGGGTATATTTGCATTTAATACGCTCATAATTCAACTTCTTTTCGATTAAAATTTAATCAGGAAATACAATGGAATGATTGAGAAACCAACAGCAACCAGGATCGCATAAATCTTTCCGACAAATTGCAGTCTACTGAGCCAAACCTTGTTGCTCAGGCCAATTGTCTGGAACGAAGACCAAAATCCATGTCCTAAGTGAAGACCCAGCAAAGCACCTGCGATGATATACAATACGCAGTACACCACGCTTGATTTAAACAAACCTGAAACCATCAGGTAAGTGTTGTGCATCTCAACACCATCAACCATCGTTGAATCCAGTCCACCGGTTTTAACAGGAATAAAGAACTGAATGATGTGAATTACAAGAAAAACAAACACCAAACCACCTAAAATCAACATATTACGCGAAGCCCATGTGCTTGAGTAAGATGCACTTGATTTGGCATAACCAACAGGTCTGGCTTTGTAGTTTTGATAACTGATAAGAAAAGACCAAAGGATGTGTACAATGAATCCCAGTCCGAGTATTGGCTCCATGACTTTGATCAATGGATTTGTCGCCATAAAATTGGCACCAAGGTTAAATAACTCGCCACTGTCGTCAAAAATCAACAGCAAGTTGACTCCCAAATGCACACAAATGAACAGTAAAAGGAAAATCCCTGAAATGCTCATAATAAACTTTCTTCCGATAGAGGCAGTCAGAAAATTGCTCATAGGGTAATTGATTTATATTAATACTTTAAACATTTTTTCAAAAGCACAACAAAAGTAGAGCTATGCGGTTTTTCAACCAATAAAAGCCCGCCTAAATTAGTTAATTTAAAATGTTTCTAAGCATATTTTTATTTCAAATAAAACTCCGGACTGTATATCAAGAAATTAGACCACATTTACTTGTAAATTTTCTGTTAACAGCCTAGCAAATATTACCACGTTGAAACACCCACAAATACACAGAGTTAGAAATATAAATATCGATATTATTCTCTATGTTTTTGATCCGGAAAGCAACAAAAGATTTGCCGAGGGTAAGCATTCTTCGTTCATCAAAAAACGGGGTTATAAACAGCCTTCAAATTCCGGGTAAAGCCTGACATTTATAAAAATGAAGGTTTTTTTTGATTGAAAGAGCTTTTTCCTATTTTTGCAGCACTCATTTAGGTTCCATAGTTCAACGGATAGAATAGCAGTTTCCTAAACTGTAGATCCGGGTTCGATTCCCGGTGGGACTACGCACAAAAACAATGAATCCCTGCAAATAAACAACTTGCGGGGATTTCTATTTTAAGCGGTGATAATATATATGAAAAATAATTATTTAGATTTTTCAGAACTAAATAGAGAAAAGGGATGGTTGCCAGACTTCATTCTATCGGATTCTACTATCGGAGAACACCCTGGACGAACAGTAATCAGACTATATAACAAGGACACAAATTTACTGCATAGTATCGTCGAGTATTTCAATTTACCCAATAAAGTTACAAAACAGGTTAACAAAACGACAACAGTATATTTTATCCGGTTTTCTGATAAAGATATAGTTTCAGCAATACAATCTTTAAGCTTTGGCAAAGACAGAACAAATCTTAGAAGCTATCGAGTCAGGGGTGATTTGTCGTGTAAATCAGCATATTAATAATCGAACACAGGTGAATAGTAAATATTTCATGAAGTATGTAGATTTTACGTTCAAAAAAGCGAACCCATAAATCGAGATTTATCGATATTTGATTATATTTGTTCCATGAACATTTTAGAGGTTAACAAAGTGCTATCAAATCCAGTTAGAATTGATATTCTTAATTGGTTGAAAATACCGGAAGATAATTTTCCCAAGCAGGTTAATGTTCCCGATTTTAGCGATGGAGTTTGTGTTTGTCACATACAGGCAAAAACTGGTTTATCGCAATCTACAGTTTCGCATTACCTTACTATGATGCATAAAGCAAATCTCCTAATAGCAACAAAACATGGACAATGGACTTACTATAGGAGAAATGAGGTTGCTATTAAAGCCTACGTTGACACTTTACAAAAAGAGTTGTAATTTTTTTTAATTGCCGTATCGATAATTCTCGATTTATAAATTAATTAAATGCATGATAGAGAGGATAAAATCATTTTACTCAAAGCAGTATACTGGCCATCTGAATAAGCAACAATGTGTTAATAAAAGTGTTGATACAAAAATACATATGGGCGGCACATTGAAAGGAGCAATTCCGATGGTAAACAACAGAAAGTCATAGTTTATTAAAGGTAAAAGCTAAAACGATATTCAAAACCAGGGTTATTTTATGAAAAATGTTATTGTCATTGTTGGTCATCCCAACATAAAAGCATCATACGCAAACAAACATATTATCAACTTACTTAGTCAGGAAAAGAATGTTGAGTTACGTATTTTAAGTGATTTATATCCAGATTTTAATATTAATGTAGAGGCAGAGCAATCCGCTTTGCTAATAGCTGATATAATTATATTTCAATATCCCTTATATTGGTACAATGTGCCTCCAATTTTAAAACTTTGGATAGATGAGGTTTTAACCTATGGATTTGCTTTTGGGAAAACAGGCGATAAGCTAAGAGGTAAAAATCTCTGGCTGTCTATTACTGTTGGAGGTTTAAAAAGTTCCTATTCTGTTGGCGGATATAACAATTTTGAGTTCGACCAATTACTCTTTCCATTATACCAAACTGCAAATCATTCCGGAATGAAGCTAACACAAGTGGTCAATTCATTTCAAATGGAATACATACCAGATTTTCAAAACAATCTTGATGACGTAAAAGCCAGGGCTGAAGAGCATGCGAATAAGTTATTGGAATTAATCAGGGGCATGAATAAAAAAAGTCATATCCAATAATGATACCTGATTTCAACGCTTCCGTAAAAAAAATGCGCCCTATTTATGGTGATTAATTTAATGTTTTGTGCTTTTAAAGTTTTTGTGATAGATAGTATAGAAATTTGTTTTAATTCAAAAGTAAAAAGATATGTTCTCTCTATTTTTAGCAATGTGTGCCTTTTCTTTTGCCATGTCAATTTCGCCTGGCCCGGTAAATCTGGTCATTATTTCTTCTGGTATAAACTTTGGGTTTAAAAAAACAATCCCTTTTGTTTCCGGGGCAACAATGGGATTTACACTACTCTTACTTTTCATTGGGTTGTGGTTTAACCAGTTTTTAACAAGATACCCAATATTTTTACGCTACCTTACAATTTTGGGGGCTGTATTTATTGTTTATATGGGGTATAAAGTTGCATCTTCTCACTCTTCAATTGCAACAGAGTCTAAGCGTGGCAAGGTCCCCCGTTTTTTTGAGGGATTTCTCATGCAGTGGCTAAATCCAAAAGCCTGGATAGCCTGCGTTGCGGGTGTCGCCCTTTTTTCAAGGGAGGATAATGTAATGCAGTTTTTATACTTTGTGCTTTGTTATTTTACCATTTGCTATGCATCTCTCGCTTTTTGGGGTGCTACTGCCCAACGGGCCACCGTATTTTTAAACACAAAAAATAGGATGCGTGCTTTTAATATTATTATGGGGTCATTACTTGTTATAACCGCTTTATATCTTACTTCTTCCCAATTTCTCTTTGGCCACTAAGACTTGTGTTTTATGTTGAAGCTGCTTGTTTACCTGAGTTCGATTTTTAAGTCCTTAATGATGAGCGAAATGTATTTTCCAAAATTACCCCCGTCCCTTAATGGGGAGTGACCGGTTTACTCGTTTAGGTAAAAGTCCCCTGCAGGGGAGCTATGGCTGCATTGTTCTGTAAATCAACATATTAAAAATCAAACTTAGGTTAATAATATTTTGAAGTGCTAAAAATATCTGTCCAATAGATTTAAGCGATATAAGTATCACTCAGAATTTAACCACGAATGCACGAATAGATAGGGTTCGCGAAGAAAACAATTTGTGTTTATTTTGTTGCGTTTGATAAAATTCTTCTTGAAGTCAAAGTGACCTCAGAAATACATGAAGATCATCAGACACAAACTCTTAACTATCTGGCTGTTTCACATGATAAGCTGTCATTATTGTCAACTTTCATGGGTCTAGATGTTAGTTTTTCCAAAGTTTCGAATTTTGGAAAAACTAACGATTAACTTGTTAATTATATTCAATTTCAACTCTTGATTCGCATTAGTAATTGTTTTTCCTATTCCACAACACGTATTCGCTCATTGTTCATAGCTGTTTCTTTTCCCCATTGAGCTATAGCTTTAAGTAGCGGAATAAGTGTTTTACCAAATTTAGTTAGCTCGTAGTCCACCTTCAAAGGAGGTTTGGTTGTATGTACGGTTCGGAAAATCAATCCGTCTTTTTCCAACTCCTTTAATTGCAAGCTAATGGTTCGTTCTGTTACCATTGGTAATTCTTTTCGCAGCTGGCTATATCTCTTCTTTTCGATTAAATGAATTAAAATTGCCGTTTTCCACTTCCCACCTATATATTTCATTGTTAGGCTGGTACTACAAGGATATTCTTTGTTGTCTATACAATACATCTGTTACTATCTATTTTAACCGTTATTGCAAAGTTAAATTGCCATACTTAGTTTTGCAACTATAACTTTTATAGTATAATGAAAAACAAAGAAATATGGACTTTTTAGAATTGGCAGAAAGCCGTTATACCACAAAGAAATACAATTCACAGAAAAAAATTTCGAAAGAAAAAATTCAACAATTGAAAGCGATTTTGCGTTTAAGCCCTTCGTCTATCAACAGTCAGCCATGGAATTTTATTTTCATCTCGGACGAAGCCATGAAACAAAAACTGGCAAGTGTTTCTTATTTTAACGAGCAGAAAATCAATGAAGCAAGCCATTTGGTTGTATTCAACGCAATTAATAATATTGTGAGGTTCGAAGAACAAATTAGGGAAAACTTGCCCGAAGTGGCAGTTAACTATTACGACCAAAATATAAGATCTGGTTCGGATGATGAAATACGTTCATGGTTACAAAAACAGGTATATATCTCTTTGGGATTTTTTCTGTCTGCCTGTGCAAGCTTAGATATTGACAGCACGCCACTGGAAGGTATTCATAATGAGCAGTATCAGGAAATATTAAAACTGCAAGACTATAAAACTTTGTTTGCAGTAGCCCTTGGCTACAGAGACCCTGAAGATGCCAATCAACCATCTGTGAAATCAAAATCACGTTTACCACTGGAACAAATTATTCAATCCATTTAGAGATATATTAGAAATGTACGTACTAATTGAGCATTATTTAAAGCAAAAAGGAAAATCATATTTTTCTCCCTGGATTAAAAAAGCACAAGCCAGGCTTGAAACTTTCGAAGGATTTTTATCCGTTGAGCAGTTGCACGAGAATGAAAATCCCAACAGAAACCTGATATTATTAAAATTTGACTCAGTTGAAAACCTGAAACGTTGGGCAGATTCTGATGATCATAGGCAGCTAATAGAAGAACTTAGTCCTTTTATGGAAAGAAAGCACAATTCACAATTGTTTAAGATTCTGTTATAAAGACACTGTTTCACAAAGTTTGTAAATAAAAATACCGAGGGGTTTAGCTATTTATGTCTGTTGTGTTGAGAAAAAAGGATTTGAGTTTTGTTTTCAATGCAAAACATTTCCCTGCGCCCGATTTCGAAAATTCGCAGAAAGATGGACGAAATACGGACAGGATTTAATTGCAACCCAGAGATTTATTTCTGAACACGGAAAAACAAGCTTTATCGAAAAAATGACCAAAACCTGCTGCAACAATTAATCGTTCAAACCGTGTGCAACACAGAATCTTAGCACGGGGCCGACGGATTGTCCAAATGCATACCTGTAAGCTCATTATGAGAAATTTATGTTTCCGGCCGGGTCACCGCTATCACACATTTATCCAAATTCAAAAATCATATATCTTAAATCATAAAATCCAATAGAAACTAGTTGCAATCTTTATCTTTCAAACAAGAACCAACAAAGAATTTGCAATGAAGAACCTAACTATCCTATTTTCCATTCTATTGTTAACCTTATCCGGTTACACACAAAGTGCAATTACGAATGCTCCTGCAGGCTTTGATATTGCCCAAAAGAGTATCCCACACGGGACAATTGACACGATTGTCTACCACTCAAAAACTGTTGGAACCGATCGACGAGCCCTTATTTACACACCTCCCTCCTATTCTGCTACACAAAAATACCCGGTACTGTATCTGCTGCATGGCATTGGTGGCGACGAAAAGGAATGGTTTAACCAGGGAACGCCACAGGTGATTCTTGATAACCTTTATGCCGAAAATAAGCTTGAGCCCATGATTGTGGTATTGCCCAACGGGCGAGCCATGAAAGACGACCGGGCAACAGGGAATATTATGGCACCCGATAAGGTGCAGGCCTTTGCCACTTTCGAGCAGGACTTGTTGAACGACCTGATTCCACACATCGAAAAAACATATCCTGTAATCAAAGACCGCGATCACCGGGCCCTTGCCGGCTTGTCGATGGGCGGCGGACAATCGCTGAACTTTGGCCTGGGCAACCTGGACACCTTTGCCTGGGTGGGCGGTTTTTCGTCGGCGCCAAACACCAAAAAGCCGGAAGAGCTGGTTCCGGATACCGAAGCGGCAAAAGCCAAACTGAAGCTGCTTTGGATTTCGTGCGGTGACCGCGACGGCCTGATCGGTTTTAGCGAACGCACCCATGATTACCTGGCCGCGAATAGTGTCCCTCATATTTACCAGGTTATTCCGGGCGGCTACCACGATTTTAAAGTGTGGAAAGAAAACCTGTACCAGTTCTCGCAGTTGCTGTTTAAAACGGTTGACCAGTCTTCTTTCAAACGATATGACAGAATAGGCAGAAGGGCAGAAAGCAATGTCCGCTCGGCGCAGTACCCGCAGATTTTGCCCGACGGACGGGCAGTATTTCGCACCAAAGCGCCCGATGCACAAAAGGTTCAGCTGGATTTAGGACGAAAATACGATATGGTAAAAAATGCTGAAGGTATTTGGGAAGTAACGACCGACTCCCTGAGCGAAGGCTTTCACTATTACTCATTGATCATAGATGGTGTTGCTGTGGCCGACCCGGCAAGTGAAACTTTTTATGGCATGGGGCGCATGGCCAGCGGGATTGAGGTTCCGTTTAAAGGCGATGCCTATTACTCCGTGCGCAATGTGCCGCATGGCGATATCCGGATCAAGCGTTACTATTCTGAGGTAACCAACAGTTGGCGGCAGTTCTACATGTACACGCCTCCGGGTTACGATACCAATACCACCGAAACGTACCCGGTGCTTTACCTGTTGCACGGCGGCGGCGAGGATCAGCGAGGCTGGGCAACCCAGGGGAAAACCGATTTGATTATCGACAACCTGCTTGCCGACAAAAAAGCAGTCCCGATGCTGATTGTGATGGTAGATGGCAATATGCCTTTGCACTCTTTTGGCGAAGATGCACTGATGTTGTTTGAAGCAGAATTGACTCAGAGCATAATTCCATTTGTCGAAAAAAACTACCGGGCAAAAACCGAAGCACAGCATCGTGCACTGGCCGGGCTCTCCATGGGTGGCTTTCAAACGCTGTATGCAGGGCTGCACAATACCGACAGGTTTGGCTGGCTGGGCGTTTTCAGCTCGGGTTGGATTCAGCCCATGCAAAAGGAACTGGCCGAAAAGCAATATGCCTTTATCCAGGCCAACCAACAAAAAATAAATACAAACCTGAAACAGTTCTGGATTTCAATGGGTGGAAAAGAAGATATTGCCTGGAATAATTGTCAATCGATGCTCGCGAGGTTTGATGAAATGGACATCAACTATTCTTACAGCGAATATCCTGGGGGACATAGCTGGCCGGTCTGGCGAAATAATTTGTGTAACTTTGCTCAGCTGCTGTTTAAGTAGCCTGATGATTAAGCGACTCAGGCTACCACACTGGCAATGAATCAAACTATAAACCAATTAACAACCCTCTTAAAATGAAATCCAGTAGCAGGATGAAAATCAGTATTTTAACCGGACTTTTTCTTGTAATTGTATTTTCTGCATTTTCGCAAAAACTAACAGTTGTTTCCCCAAACCAAAAAATAAGTGTAAACCTCTGCAATAAGCAAAATGCCAATACTGGCGAGTGGTACTTGCAGGTTAATTACACAGACAGTTCCCATGTTCCGGAGATAATTCCCCTCATTAACCTGGGACTAGTCCGTAGCGATGGGGATTTCTCAAAAGACCTCAAATTTCTGAAGGCAGGAAAAATTAAAACCATAAATGAAAATTATACCGCAATACACGGAAAACGTTCTCATTGCAGCAACTCAGCAAACGAGGCAATTGTATCATTTGAGAATCAGGATCAATCAAAACTGAACCTGATTATTAGAGCCTATAACGATGGGCTTGCTTTCCGTTACGAATTTCCCGGGGAAAACGGTACTTTCTTCATTAAAGACGAACTGACAGCCTACTCAATTCCCGACAGCACAAAGCGTTGGCTGGAAGAGTTTGATGTATCGAACGAACGACTTTACGCTGGCATGAACGATGCCGATGTTCAACGGGACTGGTGCTATCCTGCCCTTTTTAAGGCAAACGAAAATTCATGCTGGTACCTGATACACGAAGCCGATGTGGACCGGAATTACTGTGCATCCAAGCTAAGTAATGCGGACATTAAATCCGACTATAAAGTCACTCTTCCGTTGCCCGATGAAGGAGAAACATCAACCCAAATTACCCTGCCGTGGAAATCGCCCTGGCGGGTTATAATTATGGGAAGCCTTGCCGATATTGTGGAATCCACCTTGGTCAATGATGTTTCAACACCCTCGGTTTTGACTAATACTGACTGGATTAAGCCCGGGGTTGCTTCATGGAATTACTGGTCAAACAATCACGGCACCAAAGATTATAAGGTGGTTTGCGAGTTTGCCGATTTGGCTGCCGAGATGGGTTGGGCATACACGCTTCTCGACTGGGAATGGGACGCGATGGGCAATGGCGGAAATCTGGAAGACGCGCTGAACTACATTCATGCCAAAGGTTTGAAGCCCTTGATGTGGTACAATTCGGGGGCTTTCAAGTGGGTGACCGCGACACCGCTCGACCGGATGAAAACACACGAAAACCGTGTTGCCGAATTTACCAAGCTGGAAAAACTGGGTGTGTCTGGTGTGAAAATCGACTTCTTCCTGAGCGAGAAGCAGGACATGATCAAATATTATCTCGATATCCTGGATGATGCCGCACAGTATAAAATCATGGTTTATTTCCATGGTTGCCTGGTGCCACGTGGATGGGAACGGACGTATCCGCACCTGATGACCTACGAAGGGGTACGGGGTGCCGAATGGTACAACAATGGCCCGGAACTAACCACAACGGCCCCGGAACACAATGCCACGCTGCCGTTTACCCGCAACGTGGTGGGATCGATGGATTATACGCCGGTAACCTTCACCAACTCGCAATATCCGCACACCACTTCGTATGCCCACGAGCTAGCGTTAAGCGTGGTATTCGAGTCCGGCATCCAACACATGGCCGACCGCCCTGAAGGGTACTATGAGTTGCCTGATGCAGCAAAATCGTTTTTGAAAACAGTCCCCAATGCCTGGGACAACACAAAATTACTGGATGGTTACCCGGGGAAACTCACGGTTATTGCCCGTCAAAAAGGTGACGACTGGTACATCGGGGGAATTAGTTCGGAACAAAGGGAGAAAGTGCAAAAGCTGAAATTTGACTTTTTGCCCGAAGGTTCAACCTATAAACTAACATTGATTGGCGACGGGGAATATGACAGCGTTTTCTCTACACAACACATGGTTGTAGACAAATCGGGTTCCGTTGATGTGAAAATGCTTCGCCGGGGAGGTTTTGTTGCGCACCTTTCGCCACTCGAATAGCTAATAAACAGGACGGTTAAAATCGTCATCACTTAGAAATAAAACCAACCAACATGAAAAACCAACTACTGCTTATTATTTGCGTATTGATTTCGGCAAATCTATGGGCGCAACAATACCCGTTTCAAAACCCGAACCTGAGTTCCGAAGAGCGTGCGAAAGATTTAATTTCGAGACTGCCCCTTGAAGAAAAAGCAACGCTGATGTGCGACCAGTCTGACCCGATTCCCCGATTGGGCATCAAACGGTTTAACTGGTGGAGCGAAGCCCTGCACGGGTATGCCAACAACGATCATGTAACTGTTTTCCCCGAGCCTGTTGGGATGGCAGCATCGTTTGACGACGAACTGGTCTATAAGATTTTTGATGCCGTTTCGGATGAAGCACGGGCAAAATACAACGAAGCACAGCAAAACGGACAGGAAAACAAGCGTTTTCTGAGCCTTTCGGTGTGGACACCCAACGTGAACATCTTCCGTGACCCGCGCTGGGGACGTGGACAGGAAACCTACGGCGAAGACCCATACCTGACCTCCCGCATGGGTATTCAGGTTGTTAAAGGACTGCAAGGCCCCGAAGATGCCAAATACCGGAAACTGCTGGCCTGCGCCAAGCATTACGCGGTGCATTCAGGACCCGAATGGAGCCGCCACGAACTCAACCTGAATGATGTGAACCCACGCGAGCTGTACGAAACTTATCTTCCTGCTTTCAAAGCATTGGTGCAGAATGCCGATGTGCGGCAGGTGATGTGCGCCTACCAGCGCCTGGACGACGAACCTTGCTGTGGCAACACCCGGCTGCTGCAACGCATTCTTCGTGACGAATGGGGATACCAGTACATGGTGGTGTCCGACTGTGGCGCCATTACCGACTTTTTCACCAGCCACAAGGTCTCGTCCGATGCAGTACACGCAGCCTCAAAAGCTGTCCTTTCCGGCACCGATGTGGAATGCGTTTGGCAAAACTATCCGTTCAAAACCTTGCCCGAAGCGGTTGAGCGGGGATTGATCAACGAAGAAGACATCAACAAAAGTTTGATGCGTGTATTGATTGGCCGTTTCGATTTGGGTGAAATGGACGATGATGCCAATGTGCCCTGGGCGCAGATTTCGCCATCAATTTTAAATAATGAGAAGCACCGCCAGCTGGCGCTTGAAATGGCCCGCGAAACAATGACCCTTCTCCAGAATAAAAACAACGTGCTGCCCTTGTCGAAGTCGGTTAAAAAGATTGCCGTAATTGGCCCCAATGCCAACGACAAACCCATGTTGTGGGGAAACTACAACGGAACGCCCGTGCGTACAATTTCCATTCTGGATGGCATGAAATCAAAAATTTCGGAAAAGAAAATCGTTTACGATAAAGCCTGCGATTTGGTAGAAGACAAGGTAACCCAAAGCTATTTCGATCAGTGTTCGTTCGATGGCAAACCCGGGTTTAAAGCTACTTACTGGAACAACCGGGAACGGACTGGCGATGCGGTCGCAGTTACCCAAATCGTGAACCCGTTGAAGCTGACAACTGCCGGGCAACACGAATTTGCGTCCGGCGTAAAGCTCGAAGGTTTCTCGGCCATCTACGAAACCGAGTTTGTGCCTGAAGTTACCGAAGAAATCGTGTTTAATGGTGGGGCAACCGGCCATTTTGAGCTGACAGTGAACGGCGACACGATTGCGAAATATAATAACTGGAGAACCCTTCCGTCCAAAAAACCTTATAAAGTTGAGGCAGGTAAAAAATATAAAATCGAAATCCGCTATGCGCAGTTAAATAACTGGCAGGCAAACATCGAATTCAATTTTGGCAAAGAGGTGGATGTTGATTATACCGACCTGATCAGGAAACTCAAAGGTACCGATGTGGTGGTGTTTGTCGGAGGGCTTTCATCTCTGCTGGAAGGCGAAGAAATGCCGGTTTCGTATCCCGGCTTTAAAGGCGGCGACCGCACCAATATCGAATTGCCTTCGGTGCAGCGCAATTGTCTGAAAGCGCTGAAAGAAGCCGGCAAAACGGTGATTTTTGTTAGTTGCTCCGGCTCGGCCATTGCCCTGGCTCCTGAAACCGAAAGTTGCGATGCCATTTTGCAGGCCTGGTACGCAGGCGAATCGGGCGGGCGGGCAGTTGCCGATGTGCTTTTTGGCGACTACAACCCGTCGGGAAAGTTGCCTGTAACTTTTTACAAAAATTCGGATAAGCTGGGTGATTTCGAAGATTACTCCATGAAAGGCCGTACCTACCGCTATACAACCGATGCCTTGTTCCCGTTTGGGTACGGATTGAGCTATACCAAATTTGATATGGGAGAGGCTACCTTAAGCAAAACAACCATCAAAGCTGATGAGCCCATCCGCTTAACCGTGCCGGTTACCAACTCAGGGAAGCGTGCAGGTACCGAAATCGTTCAGGTTTATGTGCGAAAAGTGGATGACCTTGAAGGTCCGCTCAAAACACTGAAAGGCTTTAAACGCGTTGATATTGCAGCAGGCAAAACTCAAAAGGTAACCATTGACCTACCGCCTTCATCTTTTGAATTTTATGATTGGAGCCAGCGCAAAATGACGGTCACCCCGGGTAAATATGAAGTATTTTACGGAACCAGTTCGGATTCAAAAGATTTGAAGAAGATCGACATCACGGTCATTTAAAACTAAAATCTCAGTGTGAAATAAATTCAGAACCATTAACTTATACCAGACTATGAAAACTTACTTAACAATTTTAGTATTCCTGGCCACCTTATCCGGCTCACTGTGCCAGGCACAGACCGACCAGCCAGCGATTATCGAAGATTTCAAACCTTCAAGCCTGAATCAACCGGGAAAAGAATACCCGATGGTCAATTCGCAAGGTTATGCCCGATTTCGTATTGAGGCCCCCGATGCTCAAAGTGTTACCGTAAGCCTTGGTTTGGGCGGAAGAGGGGGCACAAAACTGGCAAAAGCCGAAGATGGTTCCTGGATGGGAACAACAGAAGGCCCTATGGATAAAGGCTTTCATTATTACCATTTGACCATCGATGGCGGAACATTTAACGATCCCGGCGCCTTAAATTACTACGGCTCTGTTCGTTGGGAAAGCGGTATTGAAATACCAGCCCCTGATCAGGATTTTTACGCACTCAGGGATGTTCCTCATGGTCGTGTGCAGCAAGTGCTGTTCCCATCAAAAAGTACAAATACCTCACGTCGGGCATTTGTTTATACTCCTCCGGGGTATGAAAAAGATCAATCGGCACAATATCCGGTTCTGTACCTGCAGCACGGCTGGGGAGAAGATGAAACGGCATGGAGCAACCAGGGACGCGCCAATCTGATTATGGACAACCTGATTGCTGAAGGTGCAATCAAGCCATTCATCATTGTCATGACCTATGGAATGACCAACGAGATTAAGTTCGGAGGGCTAAAAGATTTCGATATAACTCCATTCCAGACGGTACTCGTAGATGAACTGATTCCTTATATCGACAGTAATTTCCGCACGATTGCAGATCAATCTCATCGGGCTATGGCCGGACTCTCAATGGGAGGCATGGAAACCAAAATGATCACATTAAATAAACCGGAGGTGTTCGCGTATTATGCTCTTTTGAGTGGCGGCACATACAAGCCCGAAGACATCAAGGACAAATCGAAGGTCAAACTCATCTTTTTGAGTTGTGGCAGTAAAGAAAGACCCGACGGTGTCAGGAGTGCGGTGGCCACACTTCAAGAGGCCGGATTCAATGCCACTTCTTACATCTCAGAGGGCACAGCGCACGAATTCCTGACATGGAGACGTAGCCTGCATGAACTTGCACCATTATTATTCAAATAAAAAATAATGAACCAATGAAACGAATAACTTTTTTTATTGCATCAATACTGCTGGTTGCCTGCGGGTGCAGTACTTCGCTACAGCCAGGACAGGTAAAAGTTGAACAAGGAATCCTGCAAGGGACAATTCAGGATAGTCTAACTATTTTCAGAGGAATTCCCTTTGCTGCTCCGCCTGTAGGCGATTTGCGCTGGAAAGCCCCGCAACCTGTTGAAAAGTGGGACAGTGTAAGGCCTGCCACCGAGTTTGCCCCTGCTCCCATGCAGGGTGGAAATCCTCCTTCAGGAAAAAGTGAAGACTGCCTGTACCTGAATGTTTGGACACCGGCAAAATCGGCTAAAGAAAAAATCCCGGTCATGGTCTATATTTATGGCGGAGGCTTTAGTGGCGGTTACACTTCCGATCCCTGGATCAGCGGTGAAAAATTGGCAAAAAAAGGGGTTGTTCTGGTAAGTGTTGCCTACCGGGTCAACCAATTCGGGTTCCTGGCACATGCCGGACTAAGCGCCGAGAATCCCAACCATGTTTCGGGCAACTATGGCTTGCTCGACCAGATTGCGGCCCTGCAATGGGTTAAAAAGAATATTGCCGCTTTTGGGGGCGATCCGGATAAAGTGACCATTTTTGGTGAATCGGCCGGCGCTATTTCGGTAAGTATGTTATGTGCTTCGCCACTGGCAAAAGGCTTGTTCAGTGGTGCCATTTCGCAGAGTGGCGGTTCGTTTGGGCCAACCCGGCCCATCACCTACCCGGGCGAAAACATGAAAACGCTCGCACAGGCCGAGATTGAGGGCGAAACCTTCCTGCAAAAAGCGGGAGTTTCTTCCATCGAAGAGCTTCGTAAAGTTGATGCCGACAAACTTCCCACTGGTTTTGGGATGCCCGGTGGATGGCCAATTGTCGATGGCTATGTAATACTCGACGATCAGTACAAATTGTACGAAGCCGGAAACTACAACGACATTCCGGTACTGATAGGCTATAACTCCGATGAAGGGGCAAGTTTTACCTGGGTAAAATCAACCGAGGACTTCATTGCCGGGGTAAAAGCACGGTATGGTAATTTTGCCGATACGCTGCTAAAAGCCTATCCTCTCGATTCGGGCAAAATAGGCAAAACAGCTCGCGACTTATCGCGCGATGCCGCTTTTGGCTGGCAAACATGGAGCTGGGCAAGGCTGCAATCCGAAACAGGCAAATCGAAGGTTTTTCTATACTATTTCGATCAGCATCCCGACTATCCGAAAGATTCACCCCGGTATGGATATGGTTCGCCTCATGCACAGGATGTTTCCTACGTTTTCCAGCATTTGGACACATCAAACCCTGAAACCACAAAATCAGACCTCGACATCTCGGAAGCTATGGCAACCTATTGGACAAACTTTGCCAAATACGGCGATCCAAACAGCGAGGGAGTACCGGAATGGCCAACTTTCAGCGATGCCAACCCCGAGGTAATGCATTTCAGGCAGACACCGCAAGTTGGGCCTGTCCCCAGCACTGAATCTCTAAAAGTATTGGATGCTTATTTTGAATGGCGACGTTCACCTGAAGGCAAAGCCTGGGCCGAGAAATAAAATATTATATACGCTAAACTAATCGATTTGTTATGAGATATAAACTGATTTTTATTTTGGCGATTGCTGCAATGTTTATTCAGAATACGTTGTCAGCACAGGAAACTTCTGCGGCCGATCTGCCATCGTCGCGAATTGTTGAAGACGGAGGTACCGGTAAGTATAAAGCCATCATGCTTTCCGACGAATCATTGCCTACGCACACAATCTTCAGGCCTGAAGATTTAAGTGCCTTTGGCAAAAAGAATAAGTTGCCATTAATCACTTGGGGGAACGGAGCTTGTGTCAATTCCCCCGGTTGGCACATGAACTTTTTGAACGAGGTGGCATCACATGGATTTCTGGTTATCGCCATCGGGCCAATGCCTCAGGAAGGTGTAGAGGCCGAAGGCAAATCAACGTCTTCACAACTAACCGATGCCATTGATTGGGCTATCAAGCAAAATAGCGACAAAAAAAGCCCGTATTATAATAAGATTGACGTTGAAAATATTGCCGTGAGCGGCATGTCCTGCGGAGGCTTGCAGGCACTTGAAATGGCTGCCGATCCACGTTTCACCGTTACTCTTATATGCAACAGTGGCGTTTTGGCCGACAAGGTAGAGGGATTTCCCGGTATGCCCAATGTTGAGAAGGATGATCTTAAAAAACTGCATACACCCACACTGTACATTTTAGGAGGAGAGTCGGACATTGCCTATAACAACGGAATGGACGATTATAAACGAATTGAGAATGTGCCGGTATTTATGGCCAATATGGAAGTTGGTCATGGCGGAACATACAGTCAGCCACACGGAGGTGAATTTGCAAAAGTTGCCACAGCCTGGTTTTTATGGCAAATGAAGGGCAACGACGAAGCCTCAAAAATGTTTGTTGGCGATGATTGCGGTCTTTGCACCGATCCGAAATGGAAATTTGAATGCAAAAATCAATGATCCGGGTTGTATTAACGTCATCGCTTCGATTTCGTGCCTCAATCTCGCAATAACGTCATTGCGACGACGCAGGAGGAAGTAATCTCAACCATCAAATATGAATTAGTTTAACACTATTTCAATAGTTTTTGGTAAAGTAAATAATTGATATCATGAAGCACAAAATACACGGATTGATTACAATGTTATTTGTAATTCTTTCCTTCCTGTCGCACGGGCAGGACCCCAATTTTTACATCTTTCTTTGCCTGGGCCAGTCCAATATGGAAGGGAATGCCCGGTTTGAACCGCAGGATACTGTGAATGTTGATGAACGTTTTCAGGTAATGTCCACCATTGATTGCACCGATTCAGGGTGGATCAAAGGGAACTGGTATACAGCCGTGCCACCGCTTTGCCGTTGCCATACCGGATTAACGCCCGCCGATTATTTTGGCCGGACATTGGTTGAAAACTTGCCGGAGAATGTAAAAGTAGGCGTAATTAATGTTGCAATTGGGGGTTGTAAAATCGAACTGTTCGACAAAGATAATTACCAGGCTTATGCTGATTCAGCCCCGGGGTGGATGATCAACATGATTAACGAATATGACGGAAATCCCTACGCACGCCTTGTAGAAATGGCAAAACTTGCCCAGAAAGACGGTGTCATCAAGGGAATCCTGCTGCATCAGGGCGAATCGAACACGGGTGACAAAGAATGGCCTGCAAAAGTGAAAGGTGTTTATGACAACCTGGTCAACGATTTGAACCTTGATCCCAAATCAGTCCCTCTGTTGGCCGGGGAGCTTGTGAGCGAAGGACAGGGCGGCGCCTGTGCAAGCATGAATTCAATCATCTCAACACTGCCTGAAACGATTCCCAATTCGTATGTCATTTCTTCCGAAGGCTGTCCAGCCATCGGCGATCACCTGCATTTTACAGCAGAAGGTTACCGGATGCTGGGAAAACGCTACGGCGAGAAAATGCTTTCGATCCTGGGATGTAGCGAAAAGTGAGATCAAGAATAAAAGCTGGTCGCAAACTAAAAACAACCCAATATAAAATTTATCTAAGAAAAATTTGGGTTTTGTTAGTTTTTGAAGATACTTTGACTATTTATAAGAAAACATATATATGAAATTTGAATATTTTAAAAATCGATGGGAACTAAACGAATGGCAAAATAGATGTCCCGAGTTGACTTATAAAGTAGTTAACAAGAATGAACTTCCGGATTGGCTACCTTCAGGACTCACCGATAAATTTAATTCGGCAGTTATTGCATCTTCTGGGAATACGGAGACTTACGTTAGTATCATTATGGGTTATCGAATTGATCATGATAAAATAGATGAACATCCGTTTGTTGTAGCATTTGATAAAAACACGAATGCTGAATATGGTGGATTTATCGAACATGGTAATTGGACTCCTGGAAGGACTACAGAGATTCCTGATGAAATGCAAAGACTTATTACATTATCCGGGCTAACTGTGGATTTTAGATTTGAAAGAAAACCGGAAGCTGAATTTGGAACCCTGGATGACTTGAAGAGGCAAGGGATTTTGAATGGATTTGAATCTTCAGTTTCCATAATTGAGAAGAAAAGAAAAATGAATATCCAACCACCAGGACTTGGTATCAACCGATAAAGGAAAAACAACGTAGGCGATTTCTCAAAAAACTGACATCAACAGAAGAAATCGAAATTCGCAAAATGAAACGTTTGGATAATCCGGTGTGATAGCCAAACCAATAGATCAGACAAATGAAAAAGAATTATTGCATCTACCTTTTACTCCTTCTTTCTTTTGGCGTGCAGGCCGAGGACGGACATCAACTCTGGCTGCAGGCAAAAGCAACTGCTCCGGTAACCGTGAACTGTTCAAAGCATTCTGCAACGCTCGATATTGCCACAAAAGAACTGGAAGAAGGCTGGCAGGGTGAGACCGGGCAAACTTTTTTACTGAAACTTGTCCGCGACAAGCAATTAAAAGCCGATGGCTTCCGTATCTCGCCCAACCAAATTCAGGCCAATACCGACCGGGGAATATTATACGGCGCTTACGAGTTGCTACGCCGTCAGCAAACCGGACAACCCATTCAAAATGAAGTGGTCAATCCTTCCTATGAACTGCGCCTGCTTAACCACTGGGACAACCTGGATGGCACCATTGAACGCGGCTACGCCGGACGTTCCATTTTCTGGCGTTTGGGAAAAGACTCGTTGACTGTGACCGCTGACGACAAACGCTTGTGGCACGAGTATGCCCGGGCAAATGCTTCGGTTGGTATTAACGGGGCAGTGCTGAACAATGTGAATGCCTCACCCAAAATGCTGACCAAGGGGATTCTTGAACGGTTAAAAGCGATTGCCGATGTACTCCGGCCTTATGGTATAAAAACATACCTGTCGGTAAATTTTGCTTCGCCCGAAGTGATTGGCGGGTTGGATACTGCCGACCCCTTGAACCCGGAAGTCATTAACTGGTGGAAAGAAAAGGCCAAAGAAATTTACAGTTTGATCCCTGACTTTGGCGGCTTTTTGGTGAAAGCCAACAGCGAAGGCCAGCCCGGGCCTCAAAACTTTGGACGCACCCATGCCGATGGCGCCAACATGATGGCCGATGCCCTCAAACCTTACGGCGGATTGGTCATGTGGCGGGCTTTTGTATACAACCCGTCGGATGAAGACCGTGCCATGCAGGCCTATTCCGAATTTATGCCACTGGACGGGCAATTTCGCGATAATGTAATTGTTCAGGTGAAAAACGGGCCAATCGATTTTCAGCCACGCGAACCATTCAGCCCGCTGTTTGGCGCTATGAAACAAACAACGGTAGCGCCCGAACTCCAGATCACACAGGAATACCTGGGACAATCTGTTCATTTGGTATTTCTCGCGCCTATGTGGGAAGAATTTCTGCATAGCGACACCGGGCAGGAAGGCAAAGGAAGCACGGTTGCCCGTTGTACCGACGGCCGTATTTTCAACCAAAAATACAGTGCCATTGCGGGGGTTGCCAATATTGGGCTCGATGCCAACTGGTGCGGGCACGATTTTGCCCAGGCTAACTGGTATGCTTTCGGGCGTTTGGCCTGGAACAGTTCGTTGAGCAGCGCCCAGGTTGCCGACGAATGGCTGAAACTAACCTTCAAACCAGCGCAGGATGAAAACACGACAATACTTCCGGTTGACTGGAATTTAAACTTTCTGAAACCGGTAAAACAGCTGATGCTGGATAGCCGTGAGGCAGCAGTAAATTACATGATGCCACTGGGCTTGCACCATATTTTTTCGGCCCACGGGCATTACGGCCCCGGCCCATGGTGGGCGCCGCCCGGGATGCGTAAAGACTGGACACCGCCGTACTACCACCGGGCTGATTCGCTCGGCATTGGCTTCGACCGGACTGACACGGGCAGCAAGGCACTGGCGCAATACCACGAACCGGTTCGCTCGCAGTTGAGCAACCTGGAAACCTGCCCCGAAATTTACCTGCTGTGGTTCCATCATCTTTCGTGGGATTACAAAATGAAAAACGGCCGCACCCTGTGGGACGAGCTTTGTTACCATTACGATGCCGGGGTGCAGCAGGTACGGCAGTTCCAGCAAACCTGGGACAAAACTGAGCAGTATGTGGATACCGAACGATTTTTGGCAGTCCAAAAGAAACTGCGCGAACAAAGCCTGAACGCCCGGGAATGGAACGATGCCTGTGTGCTGTATTTTCAGCAGTTTAGCCAAAAGCCAATCCCGTACGATTTGGAACGGCCGGTGAATACGCTGGAAGATTTAATTGAAAAAGACCGGCGAACAACGCAATTATATGAGTAACCTGTAAACCCAATTAACCTATAACCTAATGAACCTAAATCGTTTACTTTTACTGTGTCTCGTTTTTTGGGGGACAATGCATCCTGGCAAGGCGCAAAACCCGATTATCCGCGACAAGTTTAGCGCCGACCCGACAGCCCGGGTAATTAACGGGAAAGTTTACCTTTTTCCTTCACACGACATACCAACTCCGCCAAATAAAAACTTAAGGGAGAACTGGTTTTGTATGCCCGATTACCATGTATTTTCCTCAGAAAATCTGATGGACTGGACGGATCATGGCGTGATTGTAAGCCAGGAGAAAGTGGCTTGGGTGGATTCTACTTCGTACAGTATGTGGGCGCCCGATTGCATTGAACGCAACGGAAAGTACTATTTCTACTTCCCGGCCAACACAAAAATTGTTGACTCCAACGGAAGAAAAAGTTTTGGCATTGGTGTAGCAGTCGCCAATACGCCCGAAGGCCCATATGTACCGCAGCCGGAACCAATTGCCGGTGTGCATGGCATCGACCCCAATGTATTTATCGATCAGGATGGGCAAGCCTATTTGTACTGGGCAATGGGTAAAATTTATGTGGCCAAATTGAAGGGAAACATGCTGGAACTGGCTTCGGAACCGCAGGAAGTGAAGGAGCTGCCCGAAGTTGGTTTGAAAGAAGGCCCGTTTCTATTCGAGCGGAACGGTATTTATTACATGACCTACCCTCATGTTCAGAACAAAATTGAACGTCTGGAATATGCGATTGGCGATAACCCGATGGGGCCTTTTAAGTTTGCAGGTGTGGTGATGGACGAGTCGCCCCTGAACTGCTGGACAAACCATCATTCGTTTATCGAATACCAAAACCAATGGTACCTGTTTTACCACCAAAACGAATATTCGCCACAGTTTGATAAAAACCGCTCGGTTTGTATCGACAGCCTTTTTTTCAATACTGATGGAACCATTCAAAAAGTAATCCCAACCCGGCGGGGAGTTGGTTTGACCAAAGCCACCGATAAAATTGAAATTGACCGCTACACCGCAAAAAGCGAAAGTACAACGATTGCTTTTATTGATTCGGCAAACCCGTTTGCAGGATGGGAAACAACGCTGACCGGGCAAGGAGATTGGGTGCAATACAATGCTGTTGATTTTGGGAACAAGCAATTGAACTCCCTTCAACTTAAAATACAATCAACAAAAGGTGCCAGCCTGCAAATCTGTTTGGACAAACCGGACGGAGAGGTAACCGTAGAAGTGCAAATCCCGGCATGTACAGAGTGGAAAGTAGTCGAAACCAGCACAACAAAACCAGCAACAGGGGTGCATAATTTGTGCCTCATCCTAAAAAATAATCAACCAGTCGAAATCGACTGGGTTCAATTTAAACCATGAATTTGAAGGATCTATTTATCCTAAAATCAAACCACTTGAATTATATGAAACAAATTTTCCTGATAGTAAGTCTTGCACTGGCAAGTCTCACCAACCTGTCGGCGCAGAACGACACCTTTTTAAAACTGTGGTACAATCAACCAGCTAAACAATGGGTCGAGGCGCTCCCGGTTGGTAATGGCCGCTTGGGCGCCATGGTTTTTGGCGATCCGCAAAATGAAGTCATTCAACTAAACGAAAACACCGTTTGGGCCGGCCAACCAAACCGGAACGATAACCCAAATGCCAAAGCTTCATTAGCCGAAGTCCGTCAACTGATTTTTGACGGTAAATACAAAGAAGCACAGGACATTATCAATCGCGATTTTATTACAAAAAAATCGCATGGTATGTCCTACCAAACAGTTGGCAATTTGAGATTGAATTTTGCCGGGCATGAAAACATGACGAATTATTACCGTGAGCTGGATTTGGAAAGAGCTGTTGTTTCTTCCCGCTACGAGGCAAACGGCGTGAATTATAAATCGGAGGTGTTTGCTTCCAACCCTGACCAGCTTATTGTTGCTCGTATCTCGTCCGACAAACCGGGAAAACTGAGTTTTACAGCAACGCTTGACAGGCCTTCTGACGTTGAAGTAAAAACCGATGGCAACAACGAAATTACCCTGTCAGGGACAAGCAGCGACCAGGAAGGCGTAAAAGGTGCAGTCCGTTTTGAGGCGAAAGTGAAAATTGTGACAGACGGCGGTTCGGTTTCAGCTTCGGAATCGGCATTGACGGTAAACGATGCTACTGTTGCGACTATTTACATTTCCATCGCATCAAACTTCAACAATTACAACGATATCAGCGGCAATGCCGGTGAGCGGGCAACAGCATACCTTCAAAATGCCTCGAAAAAGGATTACGACAAAATGCTGAAAGAGCACATAGCCGATTATCAAAGCTACTTCAACCGGGTGCATTTGGATTTGGGAACGACCGATGCGGTTAAAAAACCGACCGATGTTCGTCTGGCCGAATTTGCTGCCGGAAACGATCCGCAATTGGTGGCTTTGTATTTCCAGTTTGGCCGTTATTTGCTTATTTCATCCTCTCGCCCGGGTGGACAACCTGCCAACCTGCAAGGGATTTGGGCCGACCAGCTGATGCCCGCCTGGGACAGCAAGTACACGGTGAACATTAACACCGAAATGAATTACTGGCCTTCGGAGGTGACCAACCTCACCGAGATGAACGAGCCGCTGGTACAAATGGTTAAGGAACTTTCGGAAACCGGGCGGCAAACAGCCCGCGACATGTATGGTGCCAACGGTTGGGTGTTGCACCACAATACCGACATTTGGCGCATCAACGGGCCAATTGACGGGGCACCGTGGGGAATGTGGCCCATGGGAGGCGCCTGGCTTTCGCAGCATTTGTACGATAAATTTGCTTACAATGGCGATAAGGATTACCTGCAAACGGTGTACCCGGCGATGAAAGGTGCCGCTCAGTTTTTCCTCGATTTTTTGGTTGAAGAACCTGTGCACCACTGGCTGGTTGTTAGTCCTTCTGTTTCTCCGGAGAATACACCGGCGGGCCATTCATCGAATATTTCAGCCGGGACAACGATGGATAACCAGTTAGTTTTCGACCTTTTTACCAAAACGATTGCCGCGGCAAAACTGTTGAAAACCGACGACGAATTTGTGGCAAACCTTGAAGCAGCCCTGAAACAGCTGGCTCCCATGCAAATTGGCAAATGGGGACAGTTGCAGGAGTGGATGTACGATTGGGACGATCCGCAAGATAATCACCGGCATGTGTCGCATTTGTATGGTATGTTCCCTTCGAACCAGATTTCGGCATACCGGACCCCTGACCTATTCTCAGCAGTTAAAACTTCGCTGCTGGCCCGTGGCGACGAATCAACGGGCTGGTCAATGGGATGGAAGGTCAACTTGTGGGCGCGCCTGCTTGATGGCGACCATGCCTATAAGCTAATTACCGACCAGCTAGCGCCTTCTATTCAGCCCGATGGCAGTCAGAAGGGCGGTACCTACCCGAACCTGTTCGATGCCCACCCACCTTTCCAGATTGACGGAAATTTTGGCTGCACTTCCGGCATTGCCGAAATGTTGTTGCAAAGCCAGGATGGAGCCATTCAGTTGTTGCCGGCATTGCCTTCGGCCTGGAAGAACGGTAGCGAGAAAGGATTGAAAGCCCGGGGTGGTTTTGAAGTGGACATTGACTGGGAAAACGGCGAGCTTGCCAAAGCAGTTATAAAGTCAGCACTTGGTGGAAATTGCCGGATCCGTTCGTACGTTCCGCTTAAAGGCAAGGGGTTGAAACCAGCGAAAGGCAGCAATCCAAACCCGTTTTATTCGGTTCCGGAAATTCAGGTTCCACAGCTTCACGCCGATCATAAACTCGATTTGCCCCTGCTGAAGAACGTTTATGAATACGATGTAGAAACACGTGCCGGGAAAACAGTCGAACTGGAAAAACTTTAACCGGTTTTTGAAATTTGAACAGGCCAAAATAAACCCACTAAGGGATATCTGCTAGTGTCTATATTCAAAAGTCATTTATCTATTATCGAAAATCAGTCTGGTAGCCAAAAGTTATTATTGCCGGAATAAAAATTTTTGCAACCCCAATATTTTTACCTGACTTATGAAAAAACGATTACCGGGACTGACGACTTTGCTGATATTCATTTTAGGAGTATACACCGCGCAAGCCTGGCAAGGTATGCCTGTCCCAAAACTACATGTTGAAGGCCGATACATAAAAGATACACACGGAAACACCGTAAACCTGCACGGGGTGGCCATAACCCCCAGCCCCTGGTTCAACGGCGGTGGTTATGGCATTTGGCGATGGAACAATTACGATGTCCAGGGCTGTTTGAACTACAACAATTCCGTGATGGATGCCCTGACCGATACCACCAATGGCTGGTGGCTAAGCTATATCCGGCTCCATGTTGACCCGTACTGGTCGAACACGCCGGGACAGACAACAACCGGTGAGAATGATATTTCGGCTTTCGATTACGAACGGTTTAAGAAATACCTGGATGAGGTAATTGTACCAATGTGTGAGCATGCCGAATCCCGCGGGCTTTATGTCATCCTTCGTCCACCGGGTGTTTGCCCCGAAGTGATTTCGGTTGACGGAGACTACCATAAGTACCTGTTGAAAGTTTGGAACTACATCTCGCAACACGATTACTTTCGGAATGCCGATCATATCATGTTTGAGCTAGCCAACGAGCCGGTACAAATTGTCGGGACCAATGGACAGACAGGAAGTAATACCCAGTCCCATTTTGATGCGCTGAAGAACTTTTTCCAGACGATTGTGGACACGATCCGTTCAAACGGGGCCGAAAATATTTTGTGGATTCCCGGAACCGGGTGGCAGTCGCAGTATAAAGGATATGCCCTCAACCCGGTTGAAGACGATAATATTGGCTACGCGGTACACATCTATCCCGGCTATTGGGGCGGGCTGCACGAATACAACCATTTTCAGCAACAATGGGATGAAAATGTGAAGCCTGTGGCCAACTTTGCACCGATTGCAATTACGGAGATTGACTGGTCGCCGGACAACATGTATGGCACCTGGGGCGATGGCTCTACCGGTGTTGCCGGGGGAACCGGTTTTGGCGCCAACTTCAACAAAATTACTTCCGAAAGCGGCAATGTAAGCTGGAACTTGCTATCGCCCGAGAACCTGATACACAACGGAGAACCCGAGAATGCGACCATTGCCTATGATGCCGACCCGGAAGCTTGCGCCAAACCATGTCACGACTGGTTTCAGGAATATGCGAAGGTAAATTTTCCGCGCCCTGACTTTGCGTATCGTTCATCGAGCGACAATGGCGACGGCACCTACACCATCAACTTTACCGACGGTCGGGTCTATCAGTTCGGCGCAGACAAAAAACTCACCAGCCTGACCGACCGCCACGGCAACAGCCTGAACTTTGATTACAGTGTTGCCAACCAGTTGAC
>JBNKTK010000039.1:0-26906 GCA_050298035.1 Mangrovibacterium sp.
AACTGACCGGTAAATCGCATGGGTAAATTCATCAAAATAAATACATACACTTATGATTATTGGACTCCTGAAAGATGCTGCCCCCGAACGCAGGGTAGCCCTTTTACCGGAAAATGTGAAACACCTGGTCGCACAAAAGGCTGAGATACTCGTTGAATCGGGCGCCGGAGCAGATGCCTTTGCCGATGATGCAGCTTTTACCGAAGCGGGTGCCAGCGTAGTTTCGCGCCAAGAGGTATTGGATAAGGCCAACCTGTTGGTTCAGATTTCCGAACCAGACGACAACCTGTTGAATAAGTTAAAGCCGGAACAAATCTGGCTAAGTGAGTATGAACCGCTATGGCACAAAAGCCTGGTCAGGCAGTTCCTCGAAAAAGGGCTGACCAGTTTCAGCATGGACTCCATACCCCGCACCACCCGGGCACAGGCGATGGATGTGCTTTCATCGATGGCCACCGTTGCCGGTTACAAAGCCGTTTTGGATGCAGCCATGCACCTGCCCACCTTCTTTCCAATGTTTATGAGCGCTGCCGGAACTATCCGCCCGGCCAATGTTTTGATACTCGGCGCTGGTGTTGCAGGCTTGCAGGCAATTGCCATTGCCCGAAGGATGGGCGCACAAGTAGAAGCATTTGATGTTCGTTCGGCTGTAAAAGAAGAAGTGATGAGTTTGGGCGCCCGTTTCGTAGAAGTGGAAGGCGCCAAAGAGGATGCTGCTGCCGGAGGCTATGCCGTGGAGCAAACCGACGAGTATAAAAAACGCCAGCAGGAAGCCATCAACCAGCATGCGGCAAAATCGAACGTAGTGATCTGCACCGCCCAAATCCCGGGGAAGAAAGCGCCACTGCTGATCTCAAAAGAAGTTGTGGCAGCGATGCAACCCGGGTCGGTCATCATCGACCTGGCTTCGTCGACCGGTGGAAACTGCGAACTTTCGGAAGACAACAAGACCGTCGTCAAACATGGGGTGACGATTATCGGGCAATCAAATTACCCCTCGCAAATGCCCAAAGATGCCAGCAAAATGTTTGGAAAGAATGTCAGCAATTTCCTGGAACTGCTCATCGATGAAGACGGCAGCCTGAAACTCGATTTCAACGATGAAGTTGTTCGCGGGACCTGCATCACCCACCAGGGAGAAATTTACAATGAACGTGTCAAATCAGTAATCGAATAACCATGGAACAGATACTTCAGTTTTTCTTTACTTACAAAGAAGCCATTTTTATCATTGCCCTCTCTGTTTTCCTGGGCATTGAGGTCATCTCCCACGTGCCCTCCGTCCTCCACACGCCACTGATGTCAGGTGCCAATGCCATCAGCGGGGTAATCATCATTGGCGGCATCATCCTGGTTGGCCATGCCGATGCCTCCCGCCTTTCGGCAGAACTGGTACTTGGGGTACTGGCAATCATTTTCGCCACCCTCAACGTTGTTGGCGGGTTTGTGGTAACCGACCGGATGCTTGAAATGTTTAAAAAGAAGAAAAAATAGGAGGGCATGATGGATAAAGTAATCGGAACACTAAACGGAATGCCCTATACTGTTGGGGAAACCTTGCTTGAACTGAGCTACCTGGTAGCAGCTTTACTTTTCGTTTACGGGTTGAAGTTGTTAAGTCATCCAGAAACGGCACGCCGGGGCAATTTCTGGGCCGCTGCCGGTATGTTTTTAGGAATGCTCACCACCTTGTTGTTACATAAAACCGATGCCGGAGCTGGCATACCAATGTCCAATGTCTGGATCATTCTCGCCGCCATTGGCGTTGGCTCGGTCATTGGCTGGATTGTTGCCCGCAAAATACGAATGACAGCCATGCCCCAGTTGGTTTCGTTCTACAATGCAACCGGGGGTGCGGCCTCCATGCTCGTTGCCCTGCTCGAGTTTCCCAATGCCAACATGAGCAACTGGGGCTCGGTACTGGTAACATTGCTTGGCATGATCATCGGGGCAATTGCTTTCAGTGGCAGTATGGTTGCCTATGGAAAGCTTGATGGAAAAGTTGGCGACATTCGCTCTGGGATGATGAAATATGTAAACATCCTGTTGCTGATAATCACCATCGGGCTGGCAGCGTACATGATGCTGTCTGGTCAAACTCCTGCTGAACTGAATTGGGCAATTTACCTGCTGATGGTGCTCTCGCTGGTATACGGGGTTATGTTTGTCATGCCGATTGGCGGTGCCGACATGCCCGTTGTTATCTCGTTACTGAACAGCTTCACCGGGATTGCTGCTGCCATGGCCGGTTTCATCTACCACAACCAGGCCATGATTCTGGGTGGTATTCTGGTTGGTGCAGCAGGAACCATCCTGACCGTTTTGATGTGCAGAGCCATGAACCGCTCCTTGCTGAATGTAGTTATTGGCGCGTTTGGCGGTGGCAGTGCAGCGGCCGGACAAGAACAGGGTGAAATGAAAGAAATGACCATGAGCGACGCAGCCATCCTGATGAGTTACTCCCGCAACGTGGTCATTGTTCCCGGCTACGGGCTGGCAGTTGCACAGGCGCAACACGTTTGCCACGAGCTGGATGAGCTACTTGCCTCAAAAGGAGTAAATGTCCGGTACGCCATCCATCCGGTTGCAGGACGAATGCCCGGTCACATGAACGTACTTTTAGCCGAAGCCGATGTACCATACTCACAACTGGTTGAGATGGAATCCATCAATCCGGATATGCCCAATACGGATGTGGTGGTTGTTATCGGGGCAAATGATGTGGTCAACCCGGCAGCAATTACCGATCCCGGCAGCCCGATTGCAGGAATGCCAATTATACGGGCACACGAAGCAAAAAACATTATTGTGATGAAACGCGGCCGAGGTAAAGGATACGCCGGAATTGAAAATGAATTGTTCTTCGATGCCAAAACACGTTTACTGTTTGGCAATGCAAAAGACACACTGCAAAAACTGGTAACCGAAATTAAGAGCCTATAAAAGACTCTGTGCTTTTTTCTCCTTGCAACTCTGTGGTTAAGTTATTTGTATCTAACCACAGAGTTGCACAAAGTTATACGCGGAGGGGCACAGAGTCTTAACAGGATATATTCATTTCATATTTCCAATTTTCATATAAAATATTATTTCCTAACTTGGGGGCTTCAAGTAGTCCAAAACAATTGTTCTCACAAAGAAAACCATACAACAAATAACTTTTAAAAAGTCTCCCTATGAAAAAAGTTACCGTAATCATTTCGTTATTCCTTTTAGCAATTCAGGTTTATTCACAGGAAATCAAAGAAATTGAAGTAAAATCAGAGGTAAATGAAGTAACTGTCTACATTGAAGGAGCGCAGGTAACCCGAAACAAAACACTAGACCTGCCCGCAGGACAGTCCCTGATCAAATTCGTCAACCTCTCTCCTTTCATTGATGGGAAAAGCGTGCAGGTAAAAACAGAAGGAAACCTGACAGTTCTTTCGGTCAACCATCAGCAAAACTTTATAGATAAAGCCGAAAAATCAAAAGAAGCTTCTGAGCTTGAAGCAAAAATTGAAGCACTTGATAAAAAGCTTGATCTTGAGAAGACCTATCTGTCAATTTTAAAAGAGGAGATCAATTTTTTACAGGAAAACCGCTCCATTGGTGGGAAAAACCAGGAATTAAGTGTCAGCAACCTGAAAGAAGCGTCTGCCTTTTATAGTTCAAGGCTCACTGAAATCAAGCTAAAGGAAATTGAGCGGAACAAAACAATCACAGAACTTCACAGTCAGAAAAATGACCTTGAAAGTCAACTCAACTCTCTTTCAGGTGAAAAAGAATTTGCCAGTGGTGAGATTCTTGTAAAAGTAAAAACAACAGACCCGGCAAAAGCCAAATTTTCAATCTCCTATCTGGTAAATAATGCAGGATGGTATCCAACCTATGATATCCGTTCCAAAACAATTGATGAGCCATTGGAGCTGATTTATAAAGCCAACGTTAGGCAAGATACCAAAGTGGACTGGAACAAAGTGAAGCTTCGTTTTTCATCTGCCAATCCCAAAGTATCAGCATCGGCACCTGAGTTAAAAACATATTTCCTTGGCTACAACTCACTGCCCCCCACTTACAACAAAAATATCAATTCGGTGTCGGGGAAAGTATTTGACAGCAATAATGAACCTCTTCCGGGTACAACAGTGATGGTAAAAGGTACAACAATCGGAACAGTAACCGATACCGAAGGCCACTACTCAATCACGGTGCCATCAGGCAACAGCTACCTGGATTATTCATTTATCGGATTCAAACCTCAGACACTTGCTGTAAACAGCGAAATAATGAATGTGACAATGGAAGAGGACCAGGTTGCACTTGACGAAGTTGTCGTAACTGGATATGGCACATCGGGAGGTGATAAGTTTGACATACCGTCCGCCCTTACAGGCAGTGTTGCAGGTATTTCGACAAAGAAAGGCACTAAAGTCATGATCAGGGGAATAGCAACGAAACCTCTGCCAACCGCAGAAATCCACCATCAAACTACTGTCGATTTTGAGATTGAGATGCCTTATTCCATAAAATCTGATAATAAAAGCTTGGCTGTTGACATGGCAGTCTATTCAATCCCCACTGACTACCAATATTTTTGTATCCCAAAAATTGAAAAAGATGCTTTCCTTTTGGCGAATATCACAGATTGGGAAAAGTATAACCTGCTGGAAGGAGAAGCTAACCTGTTTTTCGAAGATACTTACGTCGGGAAATCGCTGTTAAACCTGCAAAATGCCGGAGACACACTGAAACTGTCTCTCGGACGGGACAAAAACATCAGCATTTTCCGCGAGAAAGTCAAGGATTTCACCAATCGGAAATTCATCGGGACAAAACAAGAAGTTACCAAAACCTGGAAAACAACAGTAAAAAACAACAAGTCATCAGCGGTTAACCTCACCATCCTTGATCAAGTGCCAGTATCAACCAATGATGACATTGAAGTTAAGACTGAACAAAAATCCGGTGGAGTCATGAATGAGGAAACAGGCGAACTAAAATGGGAAGTGAAATTAAAACCTCAGGAAAAAAAGGAATATGAACTTAGGTACCTGATCACTTACCCGAAACACAGAAACCTGGTTATTGAATAAATCAAGTCAAATATTTTTCCAAATAAAAAGCTCCCCTCAAATAGAAGGGAGCTTTTCAATTTTATATCAGTTTTCAAAAACTAGTTCACAAACGATTTGGCTTTATCAATAGCTGCCGGGATTCCGTCAACATCTTTTCCGCCTGCAGTTGCATAAAATGGCTGGCCGCCACCGCCACCTTTCATCGCTTTGGCAGCTTCACGGATGATCTGCCCGGCATTCAGTCCTTTTTCCTTCACCAGGTTATCCGAGATCATGATACTCAAACTTGGTTTTCCATCAATCTCGGCACCCAAAACAAGGTAAAGGTTTTCAATTTCACCTTTCAATTGGAAAGCGAGGTCTTTCAGCGACTGCGCCGAATCCAGGTTCACTTTTTCAGCAATGACATTGATGCCGTTTACCACCTGCACCTTCTTCTTCAGTTCATCTTTCACACCGGCTGCAGCTTGCTTTTCGTAGGCTTCAATCTGCTTTTGCAAGCGGGCATTTTCAGCCATCAGATCCTCAACCGATTTTTTCAGGTTTTTGGTATTATTGAATAAGGCACGTACATCATGCAGCTCTTCGATATTTTTACTGATGAACTTCTCGGCTTTATCGGCTGTAATCGCCTCAATACGACGCACACCGGCAGAAATAGCGCTCTCCGAAGTAATGATAAACTGGCCGATTTGTCCGGTTGCCGGAACGTGGGTCCCACCACACAATTCAATTGAATCGCCAAATTTAATTACACGGACTGTGTCGCCGTATTTCTCACCAAACAAGGCAATCGCGCCCATTTCCTGAGCCTCGGCAAATGTGATATCGTTTTTTGCTTCCTGCTTAAAGTTTTGACGGATCAGCTCATTCACCCTGTTTTGGATTTGCTCCAACTCTTCGCTGCTTACTTTGTGGAAATGCGAGAAGTCAAAACGCAAATGATCAGCATTCACCAACGATCCTTTTTGCTCCACGTGCGTTCCAAGGATTTCACGCAAAGCCTGGTCAAGCAAATGAGTTGCCGTATGGTTGTTGGCCGTCAGATTACGTTTACTGCCATTCACCACTGCCTTAAATGTAGCTGACGAATCAGCAGGTAGTTCTTTGGCAATGTGAATAATCAGGTTGTTCTCTTTTTGGGTATCAAGGATACTGGTTTTAACTCCATTTGCCTCGATGTAGCCGGTATCGCCTACCTGGCCTCCCGATTCTCCATAGAACGGGGTTTGATCGAACACAAAGTGATAGAATTCCTTATCTTTTTGTTTTACTTTCCGGTAACGGGCAATGTGGACATCAGCCTCCAGTGTCGTATATCCCAGAAATTTAACTTCATCAATCTTTTTCAGCTCAACCCAATCGCTGGTTTCCTGAGCAGCAGCATGCCGCGAACGGTTCTTTTGTTTTTCCATTTCCTCGTCAAACTCGGCACGGTTCACTGTCAGGCCGTTTTCGCGAAGGATGAGCTCAGTCAGGTCAAGCGGGAAACCAAACGTATCATACAATTCAAAAGCATCTTTACCGGAAACTTCTGTTTTGCCGGCTTTTTTAGCTGCCGACATTTCTTCATCCAGCAAACGAATACCCGTTTCAAGCGTACGCAGGAAGCTTTCTTCCTCTTCCCGGATAACATTTTCAATCAGGTTCTGCTGTGATTTCAGTTCAGGGAATGCATCTCCCATATTATTTTTCAGCACATCGACCAACCGGCAAATAAACGGTTCGCGGAACTCAAGGAAAGTATACCCGTAACGAACGGCACGACGAAGAATCCGGCGGATCACATAGCCCGCTTTGTTGTTTGACGGCAGCTGACCATCGGCAATAGCAAACGAAATCGCACGCAGGTGATCGGCAATCACACGCATGGCAATGCTTTCCTTCTCGTTTCCGCCGTACTTTTTACCAGATAAACTGGCTATTTCAGCAATAATCGTCTGGAAGACATCTGTATCGTAGTTTGATTTCTTTCCTTGTAAAACCATGCAAAGACGCTCAAAGCCCATACCTGTGTCCACATGTTTGGCAGGGAGATCTTCCAGGCTGCCATCGGCTTTCCGGTTGAACTGGATGAAAACCAGGTTCCAGATTTCAATCACTAAGGGATTGTCTTTATTCACCAGGTCACGACCCGGAATTTTTGCCCGCTCTTCATCATCACGCAAATCCACATGAATTTCGGAACAGGGGCCGCACGGGCCGGTATCGCCCATTTCCCAGAAATTGTCTTTCTTGTTTCCATGAAGGACACGTTCGGCCGGGAGGTGTTTCAACCAAAGCGTTTTTGCTTCCTCATCCAGGTCAAGGTTATCATCCTTGCTTCCTTCAAAAACAGTAGCATACATCCTGTCGGCAGGAATTCCCATCTGATCATGCAAAAATTCCCAGGCCCAGTCAATCGCTTCAGTTTTAAAGTAATCGCCAAACGACCAGTTCCCCAACATTTCGAACATGGTATGGTGGTAAGTATCGTGGCCAACCTCTTCCAGGTCGTTGTGTTTCCCGGAAACGCGCAAACACTTTTGCGTATCGGCAACACGAACCGACTTTGCCGGCTGGTTCCCCAGGAAAATATCTTTAAACTGATTCATCCCCGCGTTTGTAAACATCAACGTTGGGTCATTTTTCACCACCATCGGGGCCGAATCAACTATCGTATGTTGCTTAGAAATAAAAAAATCCAGAAAAGCTTTCCGAATCGCTTTGGAATTCATCTCCATTGTTCTTGATAAGTTTAAAATTTGTTAAAAAGCGCATTAACTGCAAACGGCCGGGGTCAGTTAACCGGATAAATAAATTACTTTTGCCTGAGTTGCTAACCTGCCTGATTTTTTAAGTCTTGCAAAGTTAGATTAATTACTTAAATTTGTTACATCTGAAAAAAAAGAAATTGGTTTTTATGGCTAAAGCAAAGTACAAATTCAACCAGGAAACTCTTAGTTACACCAAGGTTGAACGCAACTTAAAAGCTACCTTCTCACGCCTGATGCTTCTTCTTTCCGCCAGTTTAGTGATGGCTTCCATCATGACGGTGGTTTTCCTTCAATTTTATGAAACGCCCAAAACAAAAAGCCTGAAGCGCGAAAACCAACGCCTGCTCACCCAATATGAATTAATGTATAAGAATTTGGAGACCATCGACAAAGTGCTTGCCGACCTTCAGCAACGCGATGACAATTTGTACCGGGTGATCTTCGAAGCCGACCCAATTCCAAGTTCAATCCGCAAAGCCGGGTTTGGCGGTATCAATAAGTATGCACAACTCGAAAGCCTTGATAATTCGGAACTGGTAATCAATACTGCCCGCAAACTGGACATTATCTCCAAGGAAGCTTACATTCAATCCAAATCGTATGACGAGCTTTTGGGGCTGGCGCTGAACAAAGAAAAAATGCTGGCCAGTATCCCCGCGGTGATGCCTATTTCAAACAAAGATTTGAAACGTACTGCTTCCGGTTGGGGTTTCCGCATTGATCCGGTATATAAAATCAAACGGTTCCATTATGGGATGGATTTTACTGCTCCTGTTGGGACTGAAATCTATTCAACTGGTGATGGGGTCGTAAAAGATGTTCAAACCTCGCGTACTGGTTTTGGCCGCTGGGTGATAATTGACCACGGCTTTGGCTACGAAACCTTGTATGGGCACATGAGCGGATTCAATGTAAAAAAAGGGCAGACCGTAAAACGCGGAAGTGTGATCGGCTACGTTGGTAACACAGGAAAATCAACAGGTCCGCATATCCATTACGAAGTGCATAAAAACGGGAAACCGGTCAATCCACAATATTATTACTTTAAAGACCTGACCCCTCAGGAATATGAAACCATGGTTGCCTTATCGGGCAATACCGGTCAATCATACGACTAATCTGCCCCGACGTGCCTTACAAAAAGCCCAAGATAGAAAAGATCTTCTACACCATTGGCGAAGTTGCCGACATGTTCCAGGTGAACACATCGCACATCCGCTTTTGGGAAAAGGAGTTTGACATCCTGAAGCCGCACAAAAACAAAAAGGGAAACCGCCTGTTTACCAAAGAAGATATTGAACAAGTGAAGTTGATTTACCACTTGGTAAAGGAACGGGGAATGACCCTGAAAGGAGCCAAACAGAAGCTCCGGGACAACAAGGAGGGAACAGTTGGAAATCATGAACTGGTTGACCGGCTTCAAAACATCCGGCAAATGCTGGTGGACATAAAATCCGAATTGGATTAACGTCCGGATTAGACACTCGATATTTTTTATCACTGAAACATTGAACTGAAAATGCAAATCAGCGAAATCACAAATTATATTGAATCAATTGCGCCGCTGGCCTACCAGGAATCGTATGATAATGCCGGGTTGCTGGTGGGGTCGCCAACTGATGAGGTTGACAGCGCCCTGATCACACTTGATGTTACCGAGGCTGTGATTGATGAAGCCATTGCCGGAAATTTTAAAATGGTAATTGCCCACCACCCGCTGATTTTTGGCGGCATCAAAAAAATAAACGGCCGTAATGAAACGGAAAGGTGCCTGATCAAGGCCATCAAAAACGACATTGCCATTTATGCTGCCCACACCAACCTCGATAGTGTTTTTGGCGGCGTAAACAGCAAAATATGCGAAAAGCTTGGGCTGGAGAACTGCCAAATCCTTTCGCCAGTTAAAGGCCAGTTAAAAAAGCTGGTCACATTTATCCCGGCAGAACATGCCAGCAAGGTACAGCAGGCGGTATTTGAAGCCGGAGCAGGCCACATTGGCAACTACGACTCGTGTGGCTATTCGCTTGACGGCACCGGGAGTTTCCGTGGAAATGAAAGCAGCAATCCGTTTGTCGGCGAAAAGGGACAGGTTCATTTCGAGAAAGAAACCCGCTTTGAAACCATCTTCCCTGCCCACCTGCAAGGTAAAATAATCAATGCTTTATTGTCTGCGCATCCTTACGAGGAGGTGGCTTACGACATTTATCCGCTTGACAATGATTTTAAGCTGTCAGGTGCCGGAATGACCGGCGAGTTGTCTACCCCGGTTGATGAACAGGAGTTCCTTCATCTTGTAAAAAAAGAGTTCAAGTCCGGTGTCATCAAACACAGCCCGCTTCTTGGCCGGAAGATAAAAAAAGTGGCCGTTTGCGGAGGATCAGGCAGCTTCCTGATCAGGCAGGCAATCAGTGCAAAAGCAGATTTATTTATCACCGGCGACCTGAAATATCACCAGTTTTTTGAAGCTGAGGGAAAAATCGTTCTGGCCGATATTGGTCACTTTGAAAGTGAACAATACACTAAAGAAGTTTTTTATGAATTACTTACAAAAAAATTCCCTAAATTTGCCCTCCGTTTGTCGGTTGTAAACACCAATCCGATTAACTACTTGATTTGAAACAGAAAAACAGCATTCACATATGAATACACAGTATCGCGAAGAAGACAAGACCGTGCCAATTAGCGAAAAACTAAAAGCACTTTTCGAGTTGCAAAGTGTTGCATCTGAAATTGACAAGATCAAAATTTTACGTGGCGAACTTCCGTTGGAAGTACAAGACCTGGAGGATGATATTACCGGTTTGACCACCAGGATCAACAATTACGAAGAGGACATTAAAAACCTGGATACATCAATTGCAAACCGTAAAACTGCCATCAAAGAATCGGAAGCTTTGATTGCAAAATATACGGAACAACAAAACAACGTGCGCAACAACCGCGAGTACGATTCATTGAGCAAAGAAATTGAATTCCAGAAACTGGAAATCGAGCTTTCTGAAAAACGGATCAAGGAATTCACTGTTGAATTGAACACGAAAAAAGAAGCGATCGAGTCTTCAAGAACCCAGCTTACAGAGCGTGAAGAAGACCTTGACCGCAAGAAAAAAGAGCTGGACGAAATTACTGCTGAAACAAAAATTGAAGAAGAAAAACTGAAAAGCAAAGCAGAAAAGATCGAAGACATGATCGAGTCACGCTTGCTGACAGCCTTCAAACGTATCCGCAAAAATGCCCGCAATGGTTTGGCCGTTGTAACAGTACAGCGTGATGCCTGTGGTGGTTGCTTCAACAAAATCCCGCCTCAGCGTCAGATGGACATTGCTAACCGCAAAAAAATCATCGTTTGCGAATATTGCGGTCGCATCCTGGTTGATAAAGACATCATGGAAGTAGAAGTTGGTGCCGAAGATTAATTAAAAATCTGCATGTAAAGACACTGTTTCACACAACATGTAAAAATATCAAGAGGCTGTCTCGAAAGAGATGGCCTCTTTTTTATTTCAGCTTTTCCCAACGTAATTTTTACACCAGAGTTCACCGCAAATTATCTGTCATCGACAACAACATATTTTCATGTTGAAAAAGCGCTTTCACAATCCATCTGAATCTGCATCTTTCAACTTCGAGAAAAATATCTTATCTGCCTCATCAAAAAATCCTATAGATGATAATTTCAGATTAATTCCCTCTCACGCTATTGATTATCTTTTCAGAAACAAATTCTTAATCAAGGAATAAATAAATTAAATTCTCTGTAGCGTACAAGAAGGACTTTTCACGAAAATTTTCATATCTTGAAAAAATTAAAAGTAGAAGTTCAGTATTCAACTGACAAACTCAAACTAACCTAAACTCTAAAATGAATAATTTCCTAAGCATTCTGGGTATATCTCTTTTGATGCAGTTTTCCACCGTGCAAGCCCAGGAGTTCAAACTAGATTCGGCTGATTATTTTCGAAACGAAGGTACTGACGTAATGGTTTTCAGTGATGTTTATCCGGAAGGCCATCAAGGTGGAATAACTATTGTCATGAACAGTAATCGTATCGCCACCAACGGAGACATCCGGTTTGAAGCCACTCCCGGACAGTGGCAACCGCTTCCGGTTTTTAGAAACAGGCAAGTGAACAAAGAAAACAACAGCATTGATGTGACTTTAAGCTATCCGGATTCATCCCAACATATGGCAGGATTTAACCCCAAATTATATCCTGATTATGTGTTTCAATACACCATTCATACCAAGGCCGAAGGAGATCACATTATATTGACTGTGGATTTGGACAACCCGGTTCCTGAGAAATACGAAGGAAAAATAGGCTTCAATTTGGAACTATACCCGGGGACCCTGATTGGGAAACCTTGGATCATGGATCAAGAAAGCGGAATTTTTCCGGCACAGGCCAATGGGCCAACTTTGACCCAAAAGTCCAACCTGAATTATACAGGTAATTTTAATCCTGCAGGAAAAGCAAATGCCAAACAGCTACTTGGCAGCGAGACTTACAGTCCAATTATTGCGGATGATGTGATTGCCGAGCCTTATGCCCGGGGCACACGATTCACTATGAATCCGGATGATCCTTATAATAAAGTTACCGTGGAATCGGAACAAGGAAACCTGCTTCTCTATGACGGACGGATGAATCATAACAATGGCTGGTTTGTCCTGCGAACAGAAATACCCGCTGGCGTTTCAAAAGGTGCAATCAAATGGATAATCACCCCAAATGCAGTTAAAGATTGGCGCTATCAGCCGGTGGTTCAGACTTCCCAAGTTGGATATCACCCAGACCAGCCCAAAGTGGCAATCATCGAACTTGATAACCGGGATACAATAGTCCAGAGCCCGAAACTGTACCGGATTACAGCTGGTGGTGAAGAACTTGTGTTAAGCCATGCAGCCAAACAATGGGGCAAATTTCTTCGCTACAATTACCTGCAATTCGATTTTTCCGACATCAAGGAAGAAGGACTTTACCAGGTTCATTATGCAAACTCCGTTTCGCCCGTTTTTCGAATCGCTTCAAATATCTATGACCGTGGAGTCTGGCAACCAGAGTTGGAATATTTTCTCCCGATACAGATGTGCCACATGCGGGTAAACGAAAAATATCGCGTATGGCATGGCCTGTGCCACATGGATGATGCACGCATGACCCCCACCAATTTAAACCATATTGACGGATACACCCAGGGGCCTTCGACTTTAACAAAGTACAAACCGGGCGATGTAGTACCCGGACTGGCTATTGGCGGATGGCATGATGCCGGTGATTACGACTTGCGCATCGAATCGCAAGCGGGAGAAGCTTATATTTTAGCCCTGGCTCATGAAAATTTCGGAATTGATTACGATGCCACTTCAATTGATCAAGCCAACCATATCACAGAGATTCATCAACCTGACGGGAAGCCGGACATTCTGCAACAGATTGAGAACGGAGCGCTTTCAATAGTGGCCGGTTATCGGGCTTTAGGGCGGCTTTACCGGGGAATCATCTGTAACAGCACCCGTCAATATGTGTTTTTAGGCGATGCAAGTGCCATTACCGATAATCGAGTCGGAAATGAAGATGACCGCTGGGTCTTTACCGAAGATAATTCACACAGGGAATTAACAACAGCCGCACAATTGGCTGCAATTTCCCGTTCATTAAAAAATTTCAATGACACTTTAAGCGTACAATCTCTCGAAATCGCCAAAACACTTTATCAAAATACTCCTGTTGACAGGTATTCTGAAGGCTCAAAAATACAGGCAGCAGTAGAGCTCTACCTGAGTACCGGAGAAAAAGAATACAAAGATTTCGTGCTGTCACGCGAAGAATTTATCATTCAGCATATCATAAGAACAGGGTGGTTCATTGGCCGGTTTGAAAAAGCTGCCGGTGACGAAAAATTCACTAATGCCATTCGTAAAGCGATGCACCAGGTGAGGGATATGTACGAAAATCTGAGCAAGGAAACGCCCTATGGCGTCCCATCGGATAAAGGCAACGGAACCTCGGGATCGTGGGATGTCCAGACTCTTGGATACTATTATTGCCTTTTGCAGGATGCCTATCCTGACATATTCAAACCAGACTATATTTTCAATGCAGTCAATTTTATTCTGGGCTGCCATCCGGGAGCCAATACGGCTTCATTTGCTTCGGGTGTTGGGGCTAAGTCAGCAACCATTGCCTATGGAACGAACCGCGCAGACGGTTCCTACATTCCGGGGGGAGTAACTCCGGGAACAGTCCTGATTCGTCCTGACCTTCCTGAATTACTGACATACCCGTTTTTGTGGCAGGAAGGAGAATATTGCATGGGAGGAGAAGCTTCCTATTTTATGTACATGGTTTTGGCCACACGGAAGATACTTAGCGAAAAATAAAACCTAACTGAAATACAAAATGAAACCAAGATTGACACTGACGCTATTGATTGCTGTAGCATTGAGTATTCCTGCCATAGCTCAACAATTCAAATTAAACACTTCTGGTTACTTTCAAAATGGAGGTATTGACGTGATGGCTTTTGACGACATCTATCCGGAAGGACATCAGGGAGGTTTAGGCATTATCATGAACGGAGATCGTGTTGCCACCAATGGCGATATTCGACTGGAAGCAACTCCCGGGCAATGGCAGCCGATACCACGTCAGCATAGCAGAAATGTCGATCAGGAAAGCAATATGATCACAGTGGAGCTAAGTTATCCGGACTCATCCCGTAATTTAAAAGGTTTCAATCCGATGGTTTACCCGGATTTGTATTTTAATTACACGGTAAAAGTAAAAGGCGAAGGTCAATCCATTATCGTTACGGTCGATTTAGATCGGGCTATTCCTTCTGAATTTATTGGGAAAGTTGGCTTTAATTTTGAATTGTATCCCGGAAAGCTCTACGGGAAGCCATGGATACTGGACGACAAGAACGGTATTTTCCCACCTCAGCCAAACGGGCCAACGCAAACGATCGGAGGTTCTTTGAACGAAAACTATAACTATAATCCAATTCAAGCCGATAAGATTATTGCTAAACCTTATGCAGAAGGAAAACATTTGGTGTTAAACCCGGAGTATCCCTATAGCAAATTGTCAATTGAGTCAGAAGACAGCCCACTCAAATTGTATGATGGCCGTATGAATCACAACAATGGATGGTTTGTGGTAAGAAGCGAAGTCCCGGCAGGAAAAACCAAAGAAGCGATCAAATGGATAATCACGCCCAATGTTGTTCCCGACTGGATTTATAAACCCATCGTCCAGACATCACAAGTAGGCTATCTTCCCGGAGAACCGAAAACTGCCGTTATCGAATTGGACAAGCGTGATCAGAATCGTTCAGACGTTGAACTATATCAGATAACCGCCAACGGTGATCACCTGATTCGAACTGCAAAGCCAGTAGAATGGGGTCCCTTTTTGCGCTACAATTATCTGAAGTTTGATTTTTCAGATATCAAAAAAGAAGGGTTATACAAAATCCGTTATGATAATTCTGAATCATCAATTTTCAGAATTGCTCCCGACGTATATGACCGGGGAGTTTGGCAACCTGTGTTGGAATATTTCCTTCCCGTGCAAATGTGCCACATGAGGGTGAATGAAAAGTATCGTGTGTGGCACAACTTCTGCCATATGGACGATGCCCGGATGGCGCCTGTGAACCTCAATCATTTTGACGGATATTTACAAGGGCCTTCTACCCTGACCAAATACAAATCAGGTGATCTGGTTTCTGGTTTAAATATTGGTGGCTGGCATGATGCAGGCGATTTTGACCTCCGGGTTGAATCGCAAAGCGGAGAGGCATACATTTTAGCTTTGGCCTACGAAGCATTTCACCCTGAATATGATGAAACCTCGATTAATCAGCATAAACACATCACTGAAATCCATCAACCGGATGGCAAACCTGATATTCTGCAACAGGTAGAGAATGGAGTACTGACGGTGGTGGTCGGGTATCGGACATTGGGGCGTCTTTACCGGGGAATCATTTGCAATAACCTGCGCCAATACGTTATGTTGGGTGATGCTGCTGACATGACCAATAATATTCCGGGTGACGATGATGACCGGTGGGTGTTTACCGAGAACAATCCCCCACGCGAACTGAGTACTGCTGCTGATTTGGCTGCAGCTTCCCGCGTACTGAAGGGTTTCAACGACACCTTGAGTACCCAGGCTCTCCGTATTGCACAGGAACTATTTCAAAAAACTCCCGGAGAAGGCTATGCTAAAGGAGCAAAAATAAGGGCTGCAACTGAATTGTATCTGGCGACCAGGTCCAGCGAGTACAGTGAATACCTGCTTGCGAATACCGACTTTGTTACCAAAAACATTGACCGTGTTGGTTGGTTTATTGGTCGTGCCGATTCAGCAATGAAGAACCAAAAATTTTCAACGGCAGTGCACGAAGCCTTAGTGGGTTTCAGGGAAAAACTAGACAAGGACAAAGTTGAAACACCTTATGGGATACCCTATCGACCAAATATTTGGGGCGCAGGCTGGGACATCCAAGCATTCGGATTTCGCCAGTATTTTCTTGTCAAAGCCTATCCTGACATTTTCAGTCCCGACCTTGTATACGATGCCCTGAACTTTATTCTGGGATGCCATCCAGGGAAGAACACGGAATCCTTCGCCTCGGGAATTGGCACCCAGTCAGCCACAGTCGCCTATGGCGCAAACCGTGCCGACTGGTCATACATACCGGGAGGTGTTGTCTCAGGCACCGCATTAATTCGTCCTGATTTCCCGGAATTATTGAAGTTCCCGTACCTGTGGCAACAAACAGAATATGTGCTTGGTGGAGGTTCATCCCACTATATGTTCCTCGTTCTGGCAGCAAAACAACTGGCAAAAGACTAGGTTTAAGCTTGATTTTTTTTACTCAACTTTTAGAATGATTGATAAAACCAACATGAAACAATCTAATACTGAAACAGCGCAGTTATGAAAAAAATCGTTACCCTATTTATCCTTTTTAGCCTTAGTATTGTTGCTTGGGCCGGACATTATAAAAACTTTAAAGTATCTGTTTATGCCAGAGCTTATGAGGTAAATAAAATGAAAGATACTCATTGGCTTGATTCAACATGGCAGGCCATATCATCACAGGTCAAAGTGGATAAAATTTACCTGGAAACACATCGCGATCTCGTAATTGTTCCGGACCAAACCATGGAACAAGTCAAAAAGTATTTTTTAGATCATGGTGTTGAAGTTGCCGGAGGGATCACTTACACGATTGATGAATCGAATCACTTCCAAACATTCTGCTATACAAATCCTGATAACAGACAAAAAGTTAAAGAAATAGCCGAACATACAGCTAAACATTTTGACCAGTTCATATTAGATGATTTTTTCTTTACTAATTGCAAGTGCGACTTGTGCATTAAGGCAAAAGGAAACCTGAGTTGGACCGATTACCGGACAAAGTTAATGACAGAAGCTGGTCAGGAATTGGTAATTAATGCCGCAAAAAAGGTAAATCCCAAAGTTCAGGTTATCATCAAATATCCAAACTGGTACGACCATTTTCAAGGTCTGGGGTTTGATTTGGAACACGGACCAAAAATCTTTGACGGTATATGGACTGGAACTGAAACGAGAGATCCTTCTTTTGCACAACATTTACAACAATATCTCGGATATAATATCTTTCGGTATTTCGACAATCTTCGCCCTGGTCATAATTTGGGAGGTTGGGTAGATGGAGGCGGAGTTCATATGGGGATGGACCGTTATGCCGAGCAATTGTGGATTACGTTATTCGCAAAAGCTCCTGAAATTACTTTATTCGATTACAGGCAACTTCTAAATACGAAAATCAGGAACGAATACCGGACCCCCTGGCAAGGAGAAGAAACCAGTTTCGACTGGGATGAGATGATGAAACCGATAAAGGGAAAAGACGGGTCAACGGTGAAGCCAACAACCATTGCAAGAGCTGCAGGAATCACATTCGATCATGTTGACCAGTTTGTAGGTCAACTTGGAAAACCTATCGGAATTAAATCCTACAAACCTTATAATTCACTGGGCGAAGATTTCCTCCCTAATTACCTTGGCATGATCGGGTTACCCATGGATATGTATCCTGAATTTCCAACGGATCAAAAAGTTGTGCTATTGACCGAACAAGCAAAATATGATGACGATATTGTCAGAAAAATTGAAGATCAATTAAAAAAAGGCGATGACGTTGTGATCACAAGTGGTCTGCTAAAAGCAATTCCCAATAAGATTGCCGATATTGCTGAACTTCGTTGTACAGACCTAAAAGCAATTGTTGATGATTTTGGCTGGGACGGAAAATCGACAAAAGACATTCTTATTCCTCAAGTAAACTACCTAACCAATGATGCATGGGAAATAGCTTCTGCCGGGAAACCACTAACCAAAGGGGTAATTGGTTATCCCATGTTGCTCAGAACTAAATATTCCAAAGGTAATTTTTATGTGATGACCATTCCCGACAGTTTCGGCGATTTATATGAACTTCCAGTGGGCGTTTTAAATAAGTTTCGCCAGATACTGGGTCGTGATATGGGAATTAGCATTGAGGGCCCATCAAAAGTTTCATTGTATGTTTATGACAACGGAACCTTTATCGTTGAGTCATTCAGGGACAAACCTGTCACAATTAAAGTAATTACCGATGAAACGGTTAATCTGCTCAAAGATTTAATAAATGGTTCCGAAATCAATTTTGAAGCGAATAAAAAACCTGTCAATCCATGGATAAAGAAAATGGATCCATCTCATTCATTCCAGATTACAATAATGCCTCATTCATATCGAGTACTGAAAAAATAGGATTATTAACAATAGTAGATTGCGCTTGCGAAACAAAGACAAAGAGGCCATCTCCTCTGAGACACCTCTTTGTTTTTTTATCTTCCGAAGAACAGTTTTCTTTTAAACTAAAATCAACTAAATTTAACCATCGCTTCAACGGTCTGTAGCTCAGTTGGTAGAGCAGCTGACTCTTAATCAGCGGGTCCGGGGTTCGAGCCCCCGCAGATCGACCAGATAAATACGAAAGCCCTTGTTTCTTAAATAGAATCAGGGCTTTTTTTACTGAATGGAGGAAATCAAGCGAAACCTTTATGGTTTATTAATCTATTCACCTAAAACCCACCTCTGTGATCACGACAACCATCGTGACCCCGTAAAACTCTGTGTTTAAAATCCCATCCAAGGCCAATTTGTATCTGATACCTGATCAACAAAAGGATCCGATCTTTTTGAAAGATCGAATCCTTCGACAATCCAACCAGCGCTTGCACAAAAAAACAAAAATCCGATCTTTTTCACAAAGACCGGATTCCAACTATTTTATATCGTTCAGTTTTACCAGCTGCCGCCGGCGCCACCGCCTCCAAAGCCGCCACCGCCGAAGCCGCCAAAACCTCCGCCTCCACCGAAGCTGCCGCCTCCACTGGAGAAGTTACCCCACGAACCGCCATGGCTGTGGCCTGAGCCCATCATACCGCCCATCAGCAACCAGAATGGCAAGCTGCGTCCACTGGTATAATAACTTCTTCTGCGACTCCTGAAAATTCCTGAAACAAAGATCACAGCAAACAGGATCACGATAATTACGGCACCTCCACCTCCGCGAGAAGTGGCTTTTTCGTGATACTCCTGCGCGCTGAATTCACCAATGGCCAAGGCTTTGATTACCTGAACACCACTATTTAAACCGCCAAAAATATCATTCTGTTTAAAGCGCGGGATCATTTCATGCTCCACGATGTCGCGGTTTGCAATGGCATCCGGGATCACACCTTCCAGACCATACCCGACAGCCACGAAAACCTGTCCCCGCTCACCCGCAGTTTTCGGTTTAAACAAGACCACAACACCGTTATCTTTTCCTTTTTGACCAATGCCCCACTTTTCACCCAAACGGAATGAATAATCAGATACATCGTACCCATCCAGTGTAGGGACAGTAACAATCACAATCTGCGTTGAAGTGCGGCGGGCAAAATCGTCCAAATCCATTTCCAACTGGTTTTCCTCACGGTCACTCAAAACATTGGCAAAATCATTTACCAGCCTTGGAGGATTCGGTTTATCCGGAATATCCTGGGCAAATGCTCCCAATGACACGAATAAGGCAACCAGAAATATTATTCTTTTAATCATCATCATTATTTTTCCCCGAATGAAATCTCATCCGAAAGTTCGTTTACATCATCTTTTTGGTACGGGAAATGCGTTTTCAGTTGTTCCCCGGCCATCATAATTCCTTCAGAAAGGCCATCGGCAAACAGGCCTTCTTTGAATTTCCCCAGCATGTGCTCTTTAATCTTCTCCCAAAAATCATCCGGGACTTTCGCATTGATACCTGCATCGCCAAGAATGGCAAACTTGTGGTCGTTTACTGACAGGTAAAACAGAACCCCGTTACGGGCAGCCGTTTTGTGCATGTCAAGTTTTTCAAACCAATAGGCCGCACAATCCAGCACATCGCCCTTACAGCTTCCCTCAACATGCAAACGGATTTCTCCGGAAGTGTTTAATTCGGCTGATTTAATGGCATCAGTAATCTGTTTCTTTTGCTCGTCAGTGAAAAAATGGTATACAGACATAACTTCTTTTTTTAGTCGAAATTTACTTCAGGCGCTTTTTCAGCTCCTTTTTCCGCTTCGAAATAAGCTTTCTTCTCAAATCCAAAAATATTGGCATAAATGTTCTTCGGAAATTTCCGGATGTAGGTATTAAACGATTGAGCAGATTCATTGAATTTGCGGCGTTCAACAGCAATCCGGTTTTCTGTTCCCTCCAATTGGGCTTGCAAATCCAGAAAATTCTGATTGGCTTTCAGGTCGGGATACCGCTCCACAACGACCATCAACTTGCTTAATGCCGATGACAGGCCGGTTTGAGCATTCTGAAATTGCTGCAACGATTCCGCTGTCAGGTTTTCCGGGTTGATATTTACGGAAGTCGCTTTTGCACGGGCTTCAATCACTCCTTCGAGGGTTGACTGTTCATGCGCGGCATATCCTTTTACCGTATTCACGAGGTTGGGAATCAGATCAGCACGGCGCTGATAAACGTTTTCAACTTGTGCCCAGCTTGCAGTCACGCCTTCATCCATCGTGACCATTGTGTTATAAGTTCCTTTTACAGATGAGTAAATGACAACACCCAATAAAACTACTACGGCTAAAATAATCCAAGTCTTCTTCATGTCTTCTAAACTTTTTGTCAATGATTTTTATTAGTTCGGTAAATGTTGCAAAACTGCCTTAAAGTTACCTTTTTTTTTCGGGGAATGTCGCAATTTTGTCGCTGGACAGGCTTCATCAAAAGGTGAACCAAAACATTCGTGTCATGACAAAAGATGAATTTCAAAGGCAGCTCAGAGCCGGAATCCCTGCCATATTACCGGACATGCCGGCTTATTCCGACCAAATCAACCATGCCCCTAAACGCAAAGATATCCTCAACATTGAAGAAAAGAAGCAGGCTTTACGAAATGCCCTTCGCTATTTCCCGAAGGAAAATCATGCCACCCTGGCACCCGAATTTTTAAACGAGCTAAAAACATACGGACGAATATACATGCACCGTTTTCGTCCGCGATACGAAATGAAGGCCAGGCCACTGGAAGACTATCCGGCCCAATCGAAACAGGCTGCCAGCATCATGCTGATGATCCAGAACAACCTGGATCATGCCGTTGCCCAACATCCGCACGAGTTGATCACTTACGGGGGAAACGGGGCGGTTTTTCAGAACTGGGCGCAATATCACCTTTGCATGAAATACCTGTCGGAGATGACTGACGACCAAACGCTGGTTCTTTATTCCGGCCACCCGATGGGGCTCTTCCCGTCCCACCCCGATGCACCCCGGGTTGTGGTGACCAACGGAATGGTCATTCCCAATTATTCGGGCAGGGATGATTATGAACGGATGAACGCGATGGGAGTCAGCCAGTACGGGCAGATGACAGCAGGCTCATTCATGTATATCGGCCCACAGGGAATTGTACACGGTACGACCATTACCGTCATGAATGCTGCCCGTTTGCAGGGCGCTAAACAAATGGCCGGAAAAGTTTTCGTTTCATCCGGGCTGGGAGGCATGTCCGGCGCACAACCCAAGGCAGCCAAAATTGCCGGAATGATTGGTGTAGTAGCTGAGGTCAACCCGAAAGCAGTTCAAACCCGGCACAGCCAGGGGTGGGTCGATGAAGTGTACGCTGACCTTGACGAATTGATTTTACGGATAGAGCAGGCAAAAAAACAAGAAGAAGCCGTTTCGCTGGCCTACCAGGGAAATGTGGTCGATTTGTGGGAAAAATTTGCAGATGAAAACATCCCAATTGATTTGGGCTCTGACCAAACATCGCTACACAATCCTTTTGCCGGGGGATATTATCCGGCAGGAATGAGTTTTGACGATGCCACCAAAATGATGTCGGAAAAGCCTGAAGAATTTAAAGATGAAGTATACAAAAGCCTGAGAAAACATGTGACCGCAATCAACAGAATGACTGCAAAGGGCATGTATTTCTGGGATTACGGTAACGCCTTTTTACTGGAAGCAGGACGGGCCGGCGCCGACATTTTCACCCGGGACAAAAAATTCAGGTACCCATCCTATGTGCAGGACATTATGGGGCCACTATTCTTCGACTACGGATTTGGTCCGTTCCGTTGGGTTTGTACTTCCGGCAACCCGAATGACCTCGAAAAAACAGACCAGATTGCCGCCGAGGTCTTAAAAGAAATCCGGAAAAACGTCCCGGCAGAAATCCAATCGCAACTGGACGATAACATTCACTGGATTGAGGAAGCCGGGAAAAACAAATTGGTGGTCGGTTCGCAGGCCCGTATCCTTTATGCCGATGCTGAAGGGCGAATGAAGATTGCCTCGGCTTTCAACCAGGCAATAAAAACAGGTGAAGTTACTGCCCCGATTGTGTTGGGCAGGGACCATCACGATGTATCGGGAACGGACTCTCCCTTCCGGGAAACATCAAATATTTACGACGGCTCAGCTTTTACTGCCGACATGGCCATTCAGAATGTTATCGGCGATTCATTTCGCGGGGCAACCTGGGTCTCCATACACAATGGAGGCGGAGTTGGCTGGGGCGAATCAATCAACGGTGGCTTTGGGCTGACAATTGACGGCAGCACAGAAGCAGGAAAAAGGTTGAAAATGATGCTTCACTGGGATGTGAACAATGGCATTGCCCGCCGGAACTGGGCTGGAAATAAAGCTGCGACCTACACGATAAAACGTGCCATGGAAGAAAACCCGAAATTGAAAGTGACAATTCCGGTAAAAACAGACGGTAATTTGATTGAAAGGCTTTTTTGATCAGATCGTTTCGCTGTAACCTTTAAGCGTAAAGCTAAAGGTACTTCCTTTGCCCGGAGCAGATTTCACATTGATAGTCCCGCCATTGGCTTCAACAAACTCCTTACACAGGAGCAGGCCAAGACCAGACCCTTTTTCATGATGGGTACCGTAAGTTGAGATATGATTATTGGAATCGAAAAGTTTAGCCTGATCTGCTTCAGCAATGCCCACGCCAGTATCTGCAACAGCAATCTCAACGGTATCCCCGGATTCAGAGGCCGAAACAACAATTTCGCCGCCGTCTTCTGTAAACTTCACAGCATTCGAGATCAGGTTCCGGAGAACAAGATTGATCATATTATGATCAGCAAAAGCAAGAATATCCTTTGAAACAGTAGACATCAACCTTATCTTTTTGCTTTCGGCAAACCGGGAATTAAGCAGTATGTTGTTATCAACAAGCGAAGCAATCCCCAGGCGTTCGGGTTTGATGCTGATATTATTTTTCTGGTTCTTGGCCCACAAAAGAAGGTTATCAAGCAAGAAGTAGGTGCTTTCTGCTTCGTTCCTCAGTTCGTCGATAATCTGCTGCCTGAGTTCATCTGAAAACATTTCAGGAAAATCAGCCAATTGACTGATCACATCTTTAAATGCACCGATTGGGTTCCGCAGATCGTGCCCAATAATACTGAGAAATTTATCTTTCGTTTCGTTAACGCGGACAAGTTCTTTATGCTGGGCATTAATCTGGTCATTTTTTTGCTGGAGTAGATCGCTGGCTTTTTTTCGGGATTTGACATAGACAAGCATTCCTGCAAAAACCAGTAATAACGAGCCAACCATCAGGTATAACAATTGTGTCTGCGATTTTTGTTTCTTTATCAGGAGGTCCTTGATCTGGTTATTTTTCTGCAAAAGCTCAATCTCGTTCTCTTTTTCAGAGATTTCTAATTCGGAGCGAAGTTGTTTTAAATCATTGGTACGCTCTTGCTGATAAAATGTATCTGTTTTTTGAGCGTATAGCTCCAATGATTCATATGCATCACGAATATGGTTCATTTTTTCAAGAATCCCGGCCTTAACTTTATAGGCTTTTATCTCCAAATCGACAATCCCCACCTTCTTCGACAATTCAAGTGATTCATTAACAAAAACCAGTGCCTCATTCAGGTGATTTTCTTTTAAATTGACTTGTGCCAGGATTATTTTGGCATTGGAAATCCCCTCCTGCATTTTTACACTTTCAAAAACAGCAAGGGCTTTTTCCGCGTTCTCCCGGGAAAGTGCATAATCCTTAGTCAGCAAATATGCTTCAGCCAATCCAACCCAACCATACGATTTATAGTAATCGCCAACGTCAATACTATCTGCAATATTGATCGTTTCCTGATAATATTTTAATGCCTCAGGGTAATTGCCTTTATCCTTGTAAATTTCTCCAATATTATTGAATACGATTGCCTCACCAACATAATCCTTCAATTCCCGATAGGTAACCAATGTCTTCTCATAAAACTCCAATGCCTTGTCATAATCTTTCCAGCTATGATAATTTACGGCAACATTATTCAGGATACGGGCTACAATTTGGATATTCCCTTCTTCCTCGAAAAACTTTAAAGCTTCCATCAAATACCGGAGTCCTTTGGTCCGTTCCCCTTTATTTGTAAGGATAGAACCGATGTTAAGCCGTGCAGTTGCTTCCCGGTCTTTTAATCCGGCAACCTGTGCTTTTTCCAAAGCCTCTTTAAATAGCCCGAGAGAACGGTCGTATTCCCCGACATTCATATAATAGGCAGCAAGACTATTTAAACCGATGCAGATATATTCATTATTCTCCAGCTTACGGGCTATCTCCAGTCCAATATCGGTATACTTTTTACCTTCGTCAAAGTTCCCGGAAAACAAATGTCCAGCACCAATCAGCAAATTGGCATAACTCTCTTGCAGTTCATTTTTATTGTCATTGATAATTGGCAATGCTTTCTGTGCATATGCAATTGTCTGTGAAGGGTCAATGTAGGTATATTCTTTTGAAAGATCGAGGTAAGTTTTTGCAAGCGCTTCACCCTCCAAATTAGGCAACAAAGCAGTTAAGCTATCAATCTTTTCTGATTGAGCCCACACTCCTGAAACAAACAATACATTAAATAGCAGGATGAATATTTTATTACAGAACCTCTTCAAATACGATATTTTAACTTGCAGCTAAAATAGTTTTTATTTGTTTCTCCGTCAAAAAAAATAATCAGGGAAACATCAACTGATAAGGCCTTTTTAGTTCATTGCCCAAATCCGCAATTCCGAAACTCCGGCTTTTCCTTAAAAATTCGCGCCCTTCGAAAAAAACAAGGATTGTCGGAACAGCAAAAATCCGGTTCTGTGCAGCCAGCTCCGGCGCTTTTGATGAATTTACATAAACAGGTTTTATCCGCGGAAAATCTTCTTCGATCAAACTGTCAACTTTGGGTTTCAACACTTTGCAAACATTACATTCGTCAGTTGAAAAATATACCAAAACAGCTGCTTCAGTTTGCAACAGGTGCTGATATTCTTCGATGGAGGTAATTTCGGTATACATCAGTAATTTCCAATACTTAGCAGCACTAACGTACACGCAGTTTCGGGGTGTATCCCGGCCTGGATTAATTTCGAAATAAACATTTCATTTTCAGTGCCCGGATTAAAAATTACCCGTCTGGGTTTCATCTGAATGACATAGTCAATGTACGCAGTTTGGTTCTGCGGGCCAACGTAAAGCGTTACGGTGTCAATCCCCGGGAAGTTCTTCATTTCGGTCTCAAAAACAACATCCCCAACCCGACCGGGGCGGCTTGCCAGGGCAACAATTTCATGTCCATGTTGCCGCAATGCACGGATTGCCTTAAAAGAATAGCGTTCCGGTTTTTCGCTGGCTCCAATCACAAGTGTTTTCTTCATGCTAGCTCTCTTTCTGGATCAAAACAACTGCATAGGCCGAGATACCTTCTTCCCGTCCTTCAAAGCCCAGTTTTTCTGTCGTGGTTGCTTTTATGGACACCGCATCCGGATCAATCTGCAAAACTTCGGCAAGTTTGTCTTCCATTGCCGGAATAAAATCTTTCAGCTTGGGTTTCTGTGCGGCAACTGTGATATCGATGTTCCCAATATGGTAACCTTTACCGGCAATTAACTCCTTGGTCTTTGCCAGTAAGATTTTGCTGTCAACATTTTTAAAATCGTTTGACGTATCGGGAAAATGATATCCAATATCTCGCAATTTGGCAGCCCCAAGCATTGCATCACAGAGGGCATGTATCAAAACATCCCCGTCAGAATGGGCAACTGTTCCTTTTGAGTGCGGAACAAGAACACCGCCTAACCAAAGGCTTTCTCCTTCGGCAAGGCGGTGCACATCATATCCAAAACCAACACGAATGATCATTATCGCCGTTGGTTATTAAATGCATCAAAATCAAACGAGAGGGAAAACCTCAAGGTATTCTCAAGCGGATGGTTGCGCTCGGTTGGAATTAAGTAAGAAAAGTCAAGTGCAAAAACATTTAGTTTTAAACCAGCACCCATTGTCATAAATTTACGGTTACCTTTATTTTCATTCTCATAAAAATATCCCGCGCGTAAGGCAAACTGTTTGTTGTACCAATACTCGACTCCCAACGAAACGTTTATCTCCTGCAGTTCTTCTTTAAAGCCTCCCGGAGCATCGGCAAACGAGGAGAACATCCCTGCAACTACCGATTTATCTTCGCTGAATC
>JBNKTK010000040.1:0-26340 GCA_050298035.1 Mangrovibacterium sp.
AATTGATAAAAAAACTATATTTGGCCTTCAAAAAAATTAACCCGATTTCAAATTTGATTATTGAACTGAAGAATGAGAAAATGGCGCATTGAGGACACTGAGGAGCTTTATAATATCAATGGCTGGGGGATCAACTATTTCTCTGTAAATGAAAAGGGAAATGTGGTTGTGACCCCGCAAAAAGGCGGACCTCAGATTGATTTGAAAGAACTGGTTGAAGAGCTGCAACTGCGTGATGTGGCCCTGCCGATGCTGGTTCGTTTCCCCGATATTTTGAACAGTCGGATTGAGAAAATGACGAACTGTTTTCAAATCGCTGCCAACGAGTATGAATATCAAGGCAAGAATTTCATCATTTACCCGATCAAGGTAAACCAGATGAGACCCGTTGTTGAAGAGATTGTCAGCCACGGGCAGAAATTCAACATTGGCCTGGAGGCGGGCTCAAAACCTGAGCTTCATGCGGTAATTGCCATCAATACCGATAGTGATTCGCTGATCATTTGTAACGGTTATAAAGATGAAGATTACATTGAGCTGGCCCTGTTGGCCCAGAAAATGGGACGCCGTATTTTCGTGGTTGTTGAAAAACTGAACGAGCTAAAACTGATTGCCCGTGTTGCCAAGCGCCTGAAAATTAAGCCTAACCTGGGAATCCGGATTAAGCTGGCCAGCAGTGGCAGCGGCAAATGGGAAAACTCAGGCGGCGATGTCAGCAAATTTGGTTTAACATCGAGTGAAGTCCTTGAAGCGCTGGATTACCTGGAGCGAAACAACCTGAAGGATTGTCTCAAGCTGGTTCATTTCCATATTGGTAGCCAGGTGAATAAAATCCGCCGGATTAAAATTGCCTTGCGCGAAGCTGCCCAGTTCTACGTTCAACTGTGCAAGCTTGATTTCAATATCGAATTTGTGGATATCGGTGGTGGCTTGGGTGTCGATTATGACGGAACCCGTTCGGCCAACCGCGAAAGCAGCGTTAACTACAGCATCCAGGAATATGTGAATGATGCCGTTTCGGCAATGGTTGACGCCAGCGAGAAGAACGGGGTCGCGCATCCGAACATTATCACCGAATCAGGCCGGTCACTTACTGCCCATCATTCTGTGTTGATTTTTGAAGTGCTCGAATCCGCTTCGCTGCCATCGTGGGAAGATGATGTTGAGGTAAGTGAAAATGACCACGAACTGGTACAGGAACTCTACAACTTGTGGGAGATGCTGAATGCCCCGCGAATGCTGGAGGCCTGGCACGATGCCCAGCAAATCCGTGAGGAAGCGCTCGACCGGTTCAGCTTTGGACTGATCGACCTGAAAACACGTGCCCAGATTGAACGGCTTTTCTGGTCAATTGCCCGTGAAATCCACCAGATGACCAGCAAAATGCGTCATGTTCCGGAAGAATTGAATTCCCTGTCGAAGCTGTTGTCCGATAAATATTTCTGCAACTTCTCGTTGTTCCAGTCGTTGCCCGATTCATGGGCCATCGACCAGATTTTCCCGATCATGCCAATTCACCGATTGGATGAAAAACCTGACCGTTCGGCTACTTTGCAGGATATTACCTGCGACTCGGACGGCAAGATCGATAACTTCATCTCGACCCGCAATATTTCATACGATTTGCCGGTGCACTCGCTGAAAGCCCGCGAGCCATACTACATCGGTGTGTTCCTTGTTGGCGCCTACCAGGAAATTTTGGGCGACCTGCACAACCTGTTTGGCGATACCAACGCGGTGCATGTTTCCGTGCAGGGCGATTCGTATTCCATTGACCAGGTGATTGACGGCGAGACCGTGGCCGAAGTGCTCGACTACGTTCAGTATAATCCGAAAAAAATGGTGCGCATGGTCGAAACCTGGGTGACAACGTCAGTTAAGTCAGGGAAAATTTCGGCCGAAGAAGGGAAGGAGTTCTTGTCGAACTACCGCTCCGGCTTGTACGGTTACACGTATTTGGAATAAACAACAAACAAAATAGCTTGAACAGCAGGAAATCTTGGTTGGTTTCCTGCTGTTTTTTTTACTTCTCCTTGTGAATGAATGGCACAAACCTGACCGGCGCCACATTTCGTGAAACAATCCGGTTCCTTCTTTTCTGAACTACTTTCAACTCCTGGTGGTACGTTTGATCGCCAATCGGGATGACCATAATGCCCCCTTCTTTTAGCTGCTCAATAAGCGGTGGTGGAATCGACTCGGCGGCAGCCGTGACCAGGATGGCATCAAACGGGGCAAACTCTTCCCAACCTTCGTAGCCATCCCCGCATTTAACTTTGATATTATCGTAGTTCAATTCTTGCAGAAGTTTTTCAGCCCGGGTGGCAAGCGTCTCTATTAGCTCAATCGTATAAACCTGGTCGACAATCTCGGACAGTACCGCGGCCTGGTAACCCGAGCCTGTGCCAATTTCGAGTACTTTATAAGTAGGTTCCGGCCTGATCAGTTCGGTCATGTACGCCACAATGTACGGTTGTGATATGGTTTGGCCTGCCCCGATTGGCAGCGGACGGTCATCGTAGGCCAGGTCGTCGTAAGCATCGGGCACAAAAAGGTGGCGCGGCACTTTGCGCATGGCTTCCAAAACTGCCTTATTGTGTACGCCGCGCGCGGCAATCTGCCGGCTTACCATTTGTTCGCGTTCCCACTTGTACGGGTCGTCCTGCACAAAAATACCCATCAACAATATCGGTATCCCCAAATAAATCAATTGCCAAAAACCTGAAAACATAGTCACTAATTTTTATATCCTTAAAGCATAACCTTTTACGTTAGTTGAGGTGTGGGGGTTGTGTTCGAGGATGTACAAACATAAATAACAAATATTATTCTGGCAACCATCTGTATCCCTATTCAGTAGAAGGGAATGATGGTGGTTAAGTTTATCATACTAGCTGTTTTTGGGGTGGCAATGGCACACGTTGAGGGCGTGGTGGTTGTTTACCTGCGCAAGTCCATTGGCTTACTGGAGCCTGATGCCGATAGCTGCAAATTACTGGTGCAGGTTCCCCGGCGACTGGTAAAAATTGAGATGACCCGCGAAGCCGCGACGATTGTTATGCTGGTAACATTGGCTTTGCTGACAGGGGTAGGATGGCTTGATCAACTCATGGTTTTCCTCTGGACGTTCGCGTTTTGGGACTTGTTCTATTACGTTTCGCTGTACCTGCTAATCAAGTGGCCTCCGAAACTAACCACGACCGATGTGCTGTTCCTGATCCCCCGGCCGTGGGTTGCGCCCGTGTGGGTGCCGGTTGGCATATCATCCCTGACAATTATCCTGATTGCTGTTTTTTATCTTGGTGTGTTGGGTATTGGTCATTAGTGAATTGGCCATTGGTGAATTGGTCATTAGTGATTAGGCATTGGCAGGTTCTTGTGGCTTGAAGCTTGTAGCTAAATAACGATGTGCCCTAATGTGGTTATTAATTACCTCACGCTAAGACGCCAAGGCGCAAAGAAGTTTCTAGTAGTGAGCCACAAGCTTCAAGTATCTGTTTGAATCCTCATCCTCTCCCTTTCTCATCTTCACCCTCTCTCATTCTCTCACCCTCACACATTCTCATATTCCCTATGCCGTTTAGCTGCACACTAGGGCAGCAGGGTTGTTCCTCCGTTTTGCAGGCCGGGGATGTTGGTGATGCGCACCTGTGAAACACCGCGGCTGATGGCGCTAAAGCTGTTGTCGAGCTTGGGGATCATGCCGGCGTGAATGGCGCCTGACTCCTGCAAGGCTTTAAACTGGGCATGGTTCAGCGAGCCAATGACGGAGCTGTCATTTTCCGAATCTTCCAGCACTCCGGGCTTTTCGAAGCAGTAGACCAATTCTACGTCATAGTATTTGGCAAAGGCAATGGCTGCTTCGGCAGCAATGGTGTCGGCATTCACATTGAGCATGTTGCCTTGCTTGTCGTGCGACAGCGGAGCCAGTACCGGAACCACACCTTTTTCAATCAACAGTTTCAGCTCTTCAACATTAACGGCAACAATATCGCCCACAAAGCCATAGTCAATATCTTTTACCGGACGTTTTACAGCCTGCATGTAATTCAGGTCGGCGCCGGTCAGGCCAATGGCATTTAACCCCAGCGCCTGTAGGTTGGCTACAATACTCTTGTTGACCAGCCCGCCGTAGACCATCGTCACCACTTCAAGCATCGCCTGGTCGGTAATGCGGCGGCCTTCCACCATTTTGGTTTCAATGCCCAGCCGTTCGGCAATAGCCGTGGCCGAGCGTCCGCCACCGTGCACCAGCACTTTGGGGCCTTCAAGCTTTGAAAAACGGGCAAGTAAATCCTGCAATGATGCGGCTTCTTCCACTACTTTGCCGCCAACTTTTATCAGGGTGAGTTTATGTTTGCTCATCGTATTAAAAAAAGAAATCGGTAATAATCAAACTTTAATGATTCGAGACACTGTCATTAATGGTCATTTCTCGTCATTGAGTCATTTGTTGTAGGATCATTCTAAAGGTTACTGAATGACTATCAATGACTACATAATGGCCACCCAATGACTTTTTTTTTACTTTATCTGATCCAAAAGCATTTTCAGTACAGCCTGTGCGGAGAACAAGCGGTTTCCGGCTTCTTCAACCACAATAGAATTTGGACTGTCAATAACCGAGTCGCTCACGATCATGTTGCGGCGTACCGGCAGACAGTGCATAAATTTGGCGTTGTTGGTTACGGCCATCTGTCGGTCGGTCACGGTCCAGCTCATGTCTTTCGACAGGATTTTGCCGTAATCGTTGTAGGCTGCCCAGTTTTTTGCATAGATGAAGTCGGCGCCCTCAAAAGCTTTCATCTGGTCGTATTCCGGTTTCAGGTCTCCCATAAATTCCGGTGCCAGCTCGTAGCCTTCGGGATGGGTCACCACCAGTTCATAATCGGTTGCGCGCATCCATTCCACGAACGAGTTCGGTACGGCCTGAGGCAAGGCGCGCGGGTGCGGCGCCCAGGTGAGCACCACTTTGGGGCGTTCTTTGGTTTTAAACTCTTCAATGGTCAGGTGGTCGGCAAACGACTGGAGCGGGTGGCGGGTGGCAGCTTCCATGCTCACAACCGGAACGCCTGCATAGTCAATAAACTGGCGGATGATTTTTTCTTCGTAGTCATCTTCCTTGTTTTCGAACCGGGCAAACGAACGCACCCCAATGATGTCGCAATATTTACCAATAACCGGTACCGCCTCGCGGATATGTTCCGGTTTGTCACCATCCATAATGACACCCAACTCGGTTTCGAGTTTCCAGCCGCCTTCGTTTATGTCGAAAACGATCACGTTCATGCCCAGGTTCAGCCCGGCTTTTTGCGTACTCAAGCGGGTGCGCAGGCTTGAATTAAAGAAAACAAGCAGCAAGGTCTTGTTTTTCCCGAGCGACTGGTATTTATAAGGATCTTTCTTCAGCTCGAAAGCAAGTTTCAGGGCTTCATCCAGATTGTCTAAATCGTGTACTGAGGTGAAATGTTTCATATTGGTTGATGTTGGTTTTTTAATCTTTCTTCTTTCAGTTTTATTGAATGCTGTTTTGCCAACTGCTATGGAACCGCTCTGTGTAATTGTCCACTTTCAGGACAGAGACCCCGAAATAAATTCGGGATGACCCTGTCATGGTTGTTATTTCGGGCGGACTTGTCCTTCGCCGTCAATCAGCCATTTGTAGCTGGTCAGCTCTTCCAGTGCCATGGGGCCGCGGGCATGCAGCTTTTGGGTTGAAATGCCAATCTCGGCGCCCAGTCCAAACTGAGCCCCATCGGTAAAGGCCGTGGATACGTTGCAGTAAACCGACGAAGCATCAACCAGTTTACGGAACAAGTCCAGCCGTTGTTCATTTTCCGAAATAATAGCTTCGCTGTGCTTCGAGCTGAAAGCGGCGATATGGTCCAGCGCTTCATCAAACGACGATACCGTTTTAACCGACATTTTGTAGTCGAGGAATTCGGTGCCGAACGACTCATCGGTTGCTTTCTCAAGCAGGTTTGCCGGGTACTTGCCATCTAACACGGCATATGATTTCTCATCGGCATAAACAACCACATTACTGGCCGGAAGATTGCTGCATATCTGAGGCAGATCGGCCAACCGGCTTTCGTGGATCACCAGGCAGTCGAGCGCATTGCACACGCTGGGGCGACGGGTTTTGGCATTGTCAACAATGGCCTGTGCTTTCTCGGCATTACCAAATTCATCGAAATAAGTATGGCAAATGCCCGCACCGGTTTCGATAACCGGGATGGTGGCATTTTTGCGCACAAATTCAATCAATCCCTGCGAGCCGCGTGGGATGATCAGGTCGACAAAGCCATGGGCATTCAGGATTTGGGCCGTGGCTTCGCGGTCGGCCGGTAAAAGGGCCAGTATATTTTTGTCAATGCCATGCTTTTCGAGTACCGAATGGATGACCTTTACAATTGCCGTGTTGGAGTCGATGGCATCGCTGCCGCCTTTCAGTACACAGGCATTACCCGATTTCAGGCAAAGCGAGAACACGTCGAAGGTGACATTCGGACGGGCTTCGTAGATGATCCCGATCACCCCGAAGGCAACCGACACTTTTTTGATCCGCATGCCGTTCGGGCGGACTGTTTCGCTCAGGATTCGGCCAACCGGGGAGGGCAGGGAGGCTACATTCCGGATGTCGGCAGCAATACCGGAAATCCGTTCAGCAGTTAACTTCAGACGGTCGTACTTCGGATCGGCCGGATCCATCCGGGCCAGGTCTTTTTTGTTTTCAACCAGTATGTCTTCAGTCGACACAATAGCGGCATCAGCCACATCATTCAGGATGAGGTTGATCTTTTCCACGCTAAGTAAATTGAGGCTTCGGCTAGCCTTCAATGTCAGTTCCAATTGTTTTTTTACCTCCATGGTTCCTCCTGTTATTTTTAATAAAAGTCCCCTTCCCTGGGGGAGGAAGGGGACAAACTCAGAATATCTTGATTTTGTTGAAGTCAACAAAAAGGGGGTATTAAGAAAAGGGTATAAATAGAATTATTCTGAGTTAACTATCTTAAAATTCAATCTTCAATTAAATACAAATAATCGTAATGAACGATTGGTTTCTGGTTTTTGCTTCCCAATTCTTCTACTGCTTTTTCGGCAGCGAACTGAGATTTTCCCCAGCCTACCAGTTTTCCTTGTTCGTCAATAATTTTCACAATGTCGCCTCTTTGGAAAAGGCCTTTAACTTTGGTCACTCCAATCAACAATAAACTTGTTGCCTTGGGTGAAAAAAGCGCCTCTCGTGCTCCCTGGTTAATGACCAGCTCGCCTTTGGCAAAACTGTCGGAATAGGCAATCCATTTCTTCACGTTGGATGATTTCCTTCTTTCAGCCTTGAAAACTGTATGTTTCACCTGACCGTTTTTTTTTAGAATGTCGATCAGCACATTGTCTTTAAGGCCGCTTGCAATGTGAACTGTAATGCCTTCTTTGGCCACTTTGCGGGCAATGGTGCTTTTGGTAAGCATGCCCCCGCGGCCAAAACCCGACTTTTGGGTCGATACATTCTTCATCCACTCTTTTTCCGTTGACCTGATCTCTTCAATAAGAACCGATTCGGGCAGGGATGGATCACCGTCGTAAATGCCTTCGATGTTGCTAAGGATGATCAGCGCCTCGGAGTTTTGCATGGATGCAATCAACCCGGACAGTTCATCATTGTCAGTAAACATCAGCTCAGTTACCGAGATGGTATCATTCTCATTCACGATTGGAACTACTTTATTTTCAAGCAAAGTGGAAAAACAGTTTTTCATGTTCAGGTAATGGTCACGATCGACAAAGTTGTCTTTCGTGGTTAGCACCTGGGCACAAACGATACCATGCTCCCTGAAGAAGTCGGCATACCGGTTGATCAGTTTTACCTGCCCAACAGCCGACCACAGCTGGCGCGATGAAACGGGATCCATTTTTTTCTGGATCTTGAGTTCACTGCGTCCTGCCGCTACTGCACCTGACGAAACCAGAATCACCTCTACACCTTTTTTGTGCAGGTACGCGATTTGGTCAACCAAATGGGCAATACGGGCAACATTGAGTGTCCCATCAGACTTGGTTAGAACGTTGCTGCCTACCTTAACGGTAATTCTTTTATAGTTGAAATCCATTATTACAGGCTATGCTTGCTCAATTTTTTTGAATGAGGCTATCAGCCCCTGGATCACGGCAGAGCTAAATCCCTGGTGTTCCATCTCGTTGATCCCGGTGATGGTGATACCCCGTGGGGTTGTCACTTTATCGATTTCCCTTTCCGGGTGGTGTCCGGTGTTCATGATCAGCTGAACAGCTCCTTTCACCGTTTGTGCCGTGATGAACTGGGCCATCTCGGCGCCAAATCCCATCTCAACACCGCCTTGCATGGCTGCGCGAACATAACGCAGTGCAAAAGCAGTTCCGCACGAAGCCAGAACAGTTGCCGCAGCCATCAGTTCTTCGGAGATAACCACAGTCTGGCCAAGCTGATCAAACAGCTCTTTCACCGTTGCCAGGCTTTCCTCCGGGGCTCCATTGCCCGAAATACAGGTCATTGATTCCTGGATTGAGATTGCTGTGTTGGGCATCACCCTAAAAATGGTCATGTTCCTGCCAGCCATGCCAGCCAATTGTTGAAGGTCGACACCTGCAGCAATTGAAACCAGGATTTTATCAGTTGTCAGTACTGGTTTTACCTCATTGATCACCGCCTCAATATGGTACGGTTTGACGGCAAAGATGACCAGGTCGGCAGACTCAACTGCTTCAATATTTTTTTGAAAGGTGTTTAAGCCTTTCGCACTCAGTTCTTCTAAAACATGTTTCCGGGGATCAGCCATATTGATCGCTGATGCCTCCAGGTAGCCTGATTTGATGATGCCGTTTGCAATGGCACTTCCCATGTTACCTGCCCCGATGATGGCTATTTTTGTGAGCTTCATAATCTCGTTTTTTCAGTTATTCCGCTTTGATATACAATTCGTTCAAAACTTTTTCAAACTTAGTGATAAAATCGTCAGCCTGTTGTAAACTAAGTGTTAATGGTGGCAACAAGCGGATAATATTTGTGCCTGATACCCCGGTGAATACCTGTTCTTCTTCCAGTAGTTTCCGCCGGATTGGCTTAATCGGTTCTTCAAATTCCAAACCGATCATCAGGCCTTTTCCGCGAACTTCTTTTATTTGTTTGAAGGACGACAGTTTTTCAATCAGGTAGCTACCAACTTTGGCTGCATTTTCAACCAGGTTTTCCTGCTCCATGATTTCGAGTACCGCAATACCGGCAGCACAGGCCAGGTAATTTCCGCCAAAAGTGGTCCCCAACATGCCGTGCCATGGTTTCAGGTCGGGATGGATTAGTAGGCCACCGATCGGGAAGCCGTTGCCCATTCCTTTGGCAGTGGTAATCAGGTCGGGTTTGACGTTGCTGTACTGAAAAGCGAAAAACTTTCCGCTGCGTCCGTAGCCCGATTGAATTTCATCCAAAACCAGCAAGGCGCCATACTTTTTGCACAGGCGTTCAACCTCTTCCAAAAATTCAGGCGACGGAACGTGAATTCCGCCAATCCCCTGAATCCCTTCTATAATTACAGCTGCAATTTCTTCAGCCTTCAGCTGTTTTTCTACTTCCTCAATATCGTTAAACGGCAAAATTACCGCGTTTGATGTTTCGTTGACCGGGGCAACAATTTTGGGGTTGTCCGTAACTGCCACAACGGCTGATGTACGTCCGTGAAACCCTTTTTTAAAGCTGATCACTTTCTTCCGTCCGGTAATGAAGGAGGACAGTTTTAGTGCATTTTCGTTTGCCTCGGCACCCGAGTTGCACAGGAACAACTGGTAATCGTCGAACCCGGAAAGCTTGCCCAGTTTGTCGGCCAGTTCCTTTTGTTGCGGTATTTGCACCGAGTTGCTGTAAAATCCGATTTCGCGCAATTGGCTACTGATTTTCTCAACGTAATGCGGATGGCTGTGCCCCACGGAAATTACCGCGTGACCACCATACAAATCAAGGTAGCGATTGCCTTTATCATCCCAAACGTAACAGCCTTCGGCTTTTACAGGGGTAATACTAAATAGCGGATATACATCAAATAGTTTCATAATTATTCAAATTTCAAAAAACAATCCCGATAACTATTGGGACCAAATCCCCAATATCTGACAGTCCAGACATCCGGGAATTTGTTTTAAAATGAAACCGGTTTTAAGTTCAGGCCTGCTTTTTCGTCCAGTCCGAACATTAAATTCATATTTTGAACTGCCTGTCCCGATGCACCTTTTAACAGGTTATCGGTTACGCTCAGGATCATTAGTTTGCTTCCGTGCTTTTCCAGGTGCAGAATGGCCTTGTTTGTATTGACCACTTGTTTTACATCTGGATTTTCGTTGGTCACAAAAACAAACGGGTGGCCAGCGTAATAATCTTCGTAAAGTTTGATCGCCTCTTCTTCTGTTCCGGCAAACTCGGTATACGTTGAGGCAAAAATGCCGCGTGTATGGTTTCCGCGAACCGGTATGAAGTTGATGGCCTTATCAAACGAGCTTTGCAGCTGTTTCACACTTTGGGTGATTTCGCCCAGGTGCTGGTGCTGAAAAGCTTTGTAAACCGAAACGTTGCTGTTCCGCCAGCTGAAATGTGATGTTTTCGATGGCGCCTGACCTGCCCCGGTTGAACCGGTGATGGCATGAACATGGAGCTCATCGGTCAGCAACCCGGCGGCAGCCAATGGCAAAATCGTCAGCTGGATGCCGGTGGCAAAACAGCCTGGGTTTGCAATGTGATTCGATTCACGGATCAGCTCGCGGTTGAGCTCCGGTAAACCGTACACAAAATCATTCCGTTCAGCTTTTAACCGATAGTCATGACTCAGATCGATAATTTTTACAGATGCAGGAATGTCATTCGTATCAACAAATTCTTTCGACTTTCCGTGTCCCATGCAAAGGAAGATCACGTCGCATGTGGCAAAGTCGGGGTCAGCGACAAATACCAGGTCAGTGTCTCCCATCAGGTCACGGTGTACTTCGTAAATCGGGTTTCCCGCGTTGCTACTACTTTGCACAAAGGCCAGTTCAGCTTGCGGATGGTACATCAAAATCCGGATCAATTCGCCAGCAGTGTAACCTGCTCCTCCTATAATTCCTACTCTAACTTTGGCCATTGTCCCGGATTAATATTTTTTATTTACTGAGTTATAAATTTTAAGCGATGTGCCCAGAATTTTAGTAAAACCTTTCACATCGTCAGAAGTCCAGGCTTTGTTCATTTCTCCATACTCGCCGAAATCCGATTTCATCAAATCGTAAGGCGAATCAACACCAACCAATACGAATTGATATGGTTTCAGGCGAACGATAACTTTCCCTGAAACTGATTCCTGTGTGCTTTCCAGGAATTTCTCGATGTCGCGCATCACCGGATCAAGGTAAAGCGCTTCGTGCAGGAACATGCCGTACCAGTTTGACAACTGTTCTTTCCAGTACATTTGCCACTTGGTGAGCGTGTGCTTTTCGAGCATTTGGTGCGCTTTGATGATGATCATCGGGGCAGCTGCTTCGAAACCGACACGACCTTTGATACCAATAATGGTATCGCCAATGTGCATGTCGCGTCCAATGGCATATTTCGAGGCGCTTGCTTCCAGTTCGTGGATCGCTTCAACGGTGTTGAAATAACGTTTCCCGTCGACACCCTTCAGTTCACCTTCAACAAAATCGAGCACAATTTCGCGTTCTTCTTTTTCAACCAGTTGTGACGGGTAGGCCGACTCGGGAAGGGTTTTGTCTGAAGTCAGGGTTTCTTTTCCACCAATGCTGGTTCCCCAAAGGCCTTTGTTGATTGAATAGGCCATCTTTGTCCAGTCGGCTTCAACACCGTGTTTTTTCAGGTAATCAATTTCTTCCTGACGGCTCAATTGCAAGTCGCGAGTAGGTGTCAATATTTTAATATCGGGTGCAAGTACCTCGAAGGTCAGGTCGAAACGGACCTGGTCGTTGCCGGCCCCGGTACTGCCGTGGGCCACGTATTTTGCACCGATTTTTTTTGCATATTCAATGATTGCAATTGCCTGGAAAACACGCTCGGAACTTACCGAGATGGGATAAGTATTGTTTCTTAAAACATTTCCGTAAACCATGTAGCGGATGCACTTTTCGTAGTAAGTGTCGGTTACATCCAACGTAACATGTTTTGTTGAGCCAAGCTCGTACGCTTTTTTCTCAATGATGTCGAGTTCCTCTTTGCCAAAACCACCCGTGTTGGCAATTGCAGTATAAACCTCTAATCCTTTTTCTACAGACAGGTATTTTGCACAAAACGAAGTATCTAAACCGCCACTGTATGCTAATACTACCTTTTCTTTCATCTTTGGTTTCTTTTAAAAAGTGATGACACTGAAACAGCTTTTTTTACTGAAAACTTACAACTTTACTAACCTTATTTATCCTGAAATTGCTGTTTAATCGATCAATCAAGTTTCCTATAATTTAATCTTTTTACAAAAACAGGTTTCATTGAAGAAAATTAATCCTGAAATGATTGCTGTACAGCGCCATCACTTATATTTTGTTTCACTTTTTTAAACATGCTAAACCCGGTTTCTTTGTTTGCCGAGCCGTTTTTGGGCTTTAGCTTGCCGATCATTTCCAAAAGGGAAATCTTTTTTGGTTTGATCTCGGCAGCTTCTGCCGCTTTTCGTTTTTCCCATGCCGGGTCGAACAGCATTCCGGTACACAGGCATTTTGAACGACCTGTGCGTTGAAGAATGTCGTAGTTCACACAACTTTGGCATCCTTTCCAGAATTCTTCGTCGTCAGTTAGTTCCGAAAAGGTAACCGGACGGTATCCCAGTTCGTGGTTGATTTTCATCACTGCCAAACCGGTTGTTAGCCCAAAAATTTTTGCTTCGGGGTAACGTGTACGCGAGAGCTCGAACGCTTTCTTTTTGATCTCGCGGGCCAGACCGCCACCACGGTAATCTTTCACGACTATCAATCCGGAGTTGGCCACAAACCGGTTGTGCCCCCAGGATTCGATGTAGCAAAAACCTGCAAAGGTCTCCCCGTCAAGGGCAATAATTGCTTTGCCCTCCATGATTTTTTTCGAAATATAATCGTCAGAACGACGTGCGATACCGGTACCGCGCTCTTTCGATGCAGTATCAATGGTATCGTTTATAACAGTTGTATACTTTAAGTGTGACTCGTTGGCCACTACAACTTTAATATTTCCTGTGTTCTTCATTGTTTCAATTAGCCAATCTTTTCCTGTAACTTAGGCATGATTAATATCAAACTATTTTTTAAGTCACTTGGAGTAACCCCTTCGCGCATGACCAGTAAAATGGTGTCGTCTCCGGCAATACTTCCAATTATTTCGTACGGCTCAGCACTGTCAAGTACTGCAGCAATGCTGCTTGCATATCCCGGTCTGGTTTTCATGACTGCCAGGTTTCCGGAAAAACTTAACCCCTTGAACCCGTCGGCTAAAAATTTCATCTCGGTGTTGTCTGAGCGCACTTCCGTGTGCATGTTGTCAGGAATCACGTAGATGTAACCGTTCTTTGCATCAGATACTTTGGCAACTTTCAAAATCTTTAAATCGCGCGACAAGGTTGCCTGTGTCAGATCAAATCCTTGTTCGTGCAGTTGTGCCAGCAATTCTTCCTGACTGTGTATTCCACGGGATGAAATAATTTGCTTAATGGCCAACTGTCTTTTTGTGCGATTCTTCATTTTTGAATATATATGCAAATCTTTTGCAAAAATATTCATTTTTTATAAAAAACAAATTTTAATTCGGGAATAATTTCTATTTTTGTACCGCAATCAAATAATCAGGTTACAAATCAGAAAGAGAAAAACGACGATAAATTCCGGAAAAGGTGAATACGATACATCAAATTAAAAGAAATAAGCACAATGCGTTTGCCCTACAACAGTAGTCAGACGCATTTTTTTTAATCTATAAGCGATCATAAAAATGACAGAGGCAAAAAAAGTCAGTTTGGTTTTAGAAGATGGGACCCGTTTTGAAGGGAAATCTTTCGGGTATGACAAATCCATTGCCGGAGAGGTGGTTTTTTACACTGCCATGACCGGTTATCCTGAAAGTTTAACAGATCCTTCATATACGGGGCAGATTCTGGTTTCAACTTACCCGATGATAGGCAATTACGGTGTGCCTGATGATCTTCGGAAGGATGAAATACATGCATATTACGAATCACACAAAGTGCATATCAGTGGATTGATTATTTCTGATTATTCGTCGGAATACAGTCACTGGAATGCAATTAAAAGTCTTGGCGATTGGTTGAAAGAATCAAAAGTACCGGGTTTGTATGGTATTGATACCCGCGCCCTGACCAAGATTTTGAGGGTGAAAGGTTCGATGCTTGGGAAGATTGAATTTGAAGAGGATCCCGTTGATTTTTACGATCCGAACAAAGAAAACCTGGTTGCGATGGCCAGTACCGACAAGAAAGAAGTATATGGAAACGGGGAGCATAAAGTCGTTTTGGTTGACTGTGGTGTGAAAAACAACATCATTCGCTGCCTGTTGAACCGTAATGCTACTGTAATCCGGGTGCCCTGGGATTACGATTTTACAAACGAGGATTTTGACGGCATATTCCTGTCGAATGGTCCCGGCGACCCGGCAATGTGCCAGGTAACAATCGATAATATTAAAAAAGCGCTTAAAATTGAAAAACCAATTATGGGTATTTGCCTCGGTAACCAGTTGCTGGCAAGGGCTGCAGGCGCCGATACCTATAAACTGAAGTTTGGTCACCGTAGTCATAACCAACCGGTTTTGCTTGCCGGTACCGATCGCTGCTTCATCACATCGCAAAATCACGGTTTTGCGGTTGCCCCTGAGTCACTTCCCCAGGATTGGGAAGCCATGTTTACTAATGTGAATGATAATACCAACGAAGGGATCAGGCATAAAACAAAGCCCTTCTTCTCTACGCAGTTCCATCCCGAGGCGTCAAGTGGCCCGGTTGATACGGAATATCTATTCGATGAGTTTATTGAAAACATTGTGAAATACAAAAAGGATAAAGCTTGATGGCGGATCTTGTTTTCAATAAAATGAAACCTACAGAAAGCCAATCAAAATTCATAATTCAAAAAACATGGTAAGATTAAACACAAGCATAAAAAAAGCAATCGTTCTGGGGTCGGGAGCACTTAAAATCGGTGAAGCCGGGGAGTTTGACTATTCCGGGTCACAGGCCTTGAAAGCCCTGAAAGAAGAAGGTGTTGAAACAATTCTGATTAACCCGAACATTGCAACCATACAGACTTCGGAAGAGATTGCCGATAAGATTTACTTCTTGCCTGTTACTGCATATTTTGTGGAACAGGTCATTAAAAAAGAAAAGCCCGATGGGATTTTGCTGGCATTTGGAGGCCAAACTGCACTGAACTGTGGTGTTGATCTATTCCGCCAGGGAATTCTGGAGAAGTACAATATCCAGGTTGTTGGTACACCGGTGCAATCAATTATCGATACCGAAGACCGTGAAATATTTGCCGGCAAACTGGCTGAAATCGATGTAAAAACACCTCGCAGCTACGCCTGTGAAAACATGGAAGAAGCTTTTGCCGCGGTTGAGAAAATTGGTTACCCGATCATCATTCGTGCCGCGTATACGCTTGGTGGACTTGGCAGCGGTTTCTGTTCAAATGATGCTGAACTTAAAAAGCTTGCTTCAAGCGCATTCTCTTACTCCCCGCAAATCCTGGTTGAAGAGTCTATCAAAGGATGGAAAGAGGTGGAGTACGAGGTTGTCCGCGATAAATACGACAACTGTATCACGGTTTGTAATATGGAGAACTTCGACCCGCTGGGTATTCATACCGGCGAGAGTATCGTGGTTGCCCCGTCGCAAACCCTGTCAAACTCCGAATACCACAAGCTGCGTGCGATATCCATCAAAATCATTCGCCATATCGGTGTTGTCGGTGAGTGTAACGTACAGTTTGCCCTCGATCCGTTCTCTGAAGATTACCGGGTGATTGAGGTGAATGCCCGTTTGTCGCGTTCATCGGCGCTGGCGTCGAAAGCTACCGGTTATCCGCTGGCTTTTGTAGCTGCCAAGTTGGGATTGGGCTATGGCCTGCACGAGCTGAGTAACTCGGTGACAAAAGTAACTACTGCCTGCTTCGAGCCGGCACTCGACTATATCGTTTGTAAAATACCTCGCTGGGACCTGAATAAATTCAGTGGCGTTTCCAAGAACCTGGGCAGCTCCATGAAATCGGTAGGCGAGATTATGGCCATTGGCCGTAGCTTTGAGGAAGCCATCCAGAAAGGTATCCGTATGGTTGGCCTCGGAATGCACGGGTTTGTGGCAAACAAACAGGAAATCACCATCGATGAGATTGACCAGGAATTGGTGAACCCGACTGACCGCCGCATTTTTGCCATTGCAGCTGCTTTTGATAAAGGTTATACCATCGACCAGATTTACGAGAAGACTAAAATTGACCGTTGGTTCCTGCAGAAACTGTATAATATTTTCGACCTGAAAGAAGAATTGGTGAAAGCGAATTCGCTGAGCGAGTTGAAAGATGACTTGTTGATGGATTCGAAAAAGGCTGGTTTCTCTGACTTTCAGATTGCCCGTTTGGTGCTGAATGCCGAAGGACGGGAGATTAACGGGAAGTTGCTTGAGGTTCGCGAACACCGGAAGGCACGGAATATTATTCCGTATGTAAAACAAATTGATACGCTGGCAGGGGAATACCCGGCACAAACCAATTATCTGTACCTGACCTACAACGGAAGTGAGCACGATATCGACTTCCCGCAAGATCAGAAATCGGTTATTGTACTTGGATCGGGCGCTTACCGGATCGGTAGCTCGGTTGAGTTCGACTGGTGTTCGGTCAACGCGATCAGCACGATCCGAAAGGAAGGTTACCGTGCGGTGATGATCAACTATAACCCGGAAACGGTAAGTACCGACTACGATACCTGCGACCGCCTGTATTTTGATGAGTTGACTTTTGAGCGTGTGCTTGATATCTATGAAATGGAAAACCCGAAAGGGGTGATTCTGTCGGTGGGTGGCCAGATTCCAAATAACCTGGCAATGAAACTGTACCGCCGCAATGTGCCAATCATGGGTACATCGGCGCTGAAAATTGACAATGCCGAAGACCGTAAGAAATTCAGCGCCCTGCTTGACGAGATTGGTGTTGACCAGCCCCGTTGGAGCGAGCTGACCAGCATTGACGATATCTACAAGTTTGTTGACCTGGTAGGTTTCCCGGTGCTGATTCGCCCTTCTTATGTACTTTCGGGCGCCGCGATGAATGTGGTGTCGAACCACGACCAATTGGAGCATTTCCTGCAAATGGCTGCCGACGTCTCGAAAGAGCATCCGGTTGTGGTGACCGAATTTATTGAGCTGGCTAAAGAGGTGGAAGTCGACGCCGTGGCCGATAAAGGTGAGATTGTGGCTTATGCCATTTCGGAGCACGTGGAATTTGCCGGGGTGCACTCGGGCGATGCAACCATTGTGTTCCCGCCGCAAAAACTGTATGTTGAGACTATCCGTCGCATAAAGAAAATCAGTCGCCAGATTGCCAAAGCGCTCGATATTTCCGGGCCTTTCAATATGCAGTTCCTGGCAAAAGATAACGATATCAAAGTAATTGAATGTAACCTGCGTGCTTCGCGTAGCTTCCCGTTTGTGTCGAAGGTGATGAAAATCAACCTGATTGAAATCGCAACACAGGTGATGTTGGAAGTGCCTTACCAAAAGCCTGACAAGTCGCTGTTCGAGTTGGATTACGTGGGAGTGAAAGCCCCGCAGTTCTCGTTTGCCCGTTTGCTGAATGCCGACCCTGTTCTTGGGGTAGACATGTCGTCGACCGGAGAGGTTGGCTGTATTGGCGAAAACTTCTACGAAGCCATCCTGAAATCAATGCTGTCGGTAGGTTATAAATTCCCGGAGAAAAATATCCTGATTTCATCAGGACAGGCTCGTTCGAAACTGGAGTTGCTGAATAGTGCCCGCTTGCTGATTGAGCGTGGTTTCAATATTTATGCTACCGAGGGAACACACCGCTTCCTGTACGAAAATGGTGTGGAATCGACCATGTTGCATTGGCCTGATGAGGAAGACCGTCAGCCAAATACGATTGATTACCTGCGTGAAAAGAAAATTGACCTGGTAATCAATATTCCGAAAAACTACACCAAGCGCGAGCTGAGCAACGGGTACAAAATACGCCGGAACTCAATTGATTTCAATATTCCGCTGATTACCAATGCAAGGGTTGCCAGTGCTTTCATTTATGCTATTTGCAAGTATAAGCAGGATGATATCAAGATTAAAAGCTGGGACGAATACAAGTCCTAACAGAATACCTTCTTATAAAACAAAATCCCGGCTGATTGGCAGTCGGGATTTTTTATTGTGTTTATATTTTACAAGCCGGGCCTGGAATCCAGGTAATTTGTCTCCCAAATTTTAAGCTGGGTTTCCTGGTCAATATTTCCCCCTGATAAAATGATGATGATGCGTTTCTTCGTCTTCTGATCTTTCATCCATTGAAAAGCAGCTTCCATGGCCATGGCGCTTGTCGGTTCGATGTGTAATTTTAGCAAATGAGTCAGCCATTGTGTCCAGTAGATTATTCTTTGCTCTTCAATTTCATACATGGCATCCAACTGCTTGAGGTACTCAAATGTAATGTTGCCAACCGACATGGTCATTGCCCCATCGGCAATTGTTTCGGGCACACCGGGGAGTTTCTGGATAGAGTTCATTCTTATTGATTGTGCTGCATCGTTGGCGTTTAGCGGTTCGGCGCCAATTACTTTGGTGTTGGGTGAAAGCGAACGGGTTGCGATTAGGGTTCCGGATAGGAGACCGCCCCCTCCGCAAGGTGCAACAATGGCGTCAATGTCGCTTAGTTCGGTTAGTGCCTCGAAGGCAGCTGTCCCTTGTCCTGCTATTACCTGGTTGTGGTTGAATGGAGGTATCCAATAAGTCCCGGTCTCTTCGGCTGCTTGTTTGGTTTTTTCGTCAGTCTCTGTCCGGTTTGCGCATAATTCAACGTTGGCCCCGTATGATGCTGTTGCCTGTGCCTTTACTTTGGACGAATACGCAGGCATGTAAATGGTTGCGGGAATGCCAAATTGTTGGGCAGCCCAGGCGACTGCCTGTGCGTGGTTTCCCGAACTGTTTGCAATTACCTTTTGGGGTTTCATGTTGTTTTCAATAAGCCAGGCCAAGGTGTTGCATGCCCCTCTTGCCTTAAATGCCCCTATTCTTTGCAGGCATTCTGCTTTGAAAAACAGTTCATGTCCTAACCACTCATTTAAAAGTGAAGATGAATAAACCGGAGTCTCGTTGATATATTTCGAGATACGTTGTTTGGCATTTTTAATTTCTTCGATGTCCATCATGTTATCTGCTGAATTGTTCCTGACAAAAATAGTTCTGTTTCTTTTATTTTTAAAAGCACATGATCCGCTAAGTCGAAAAATCTTAGTGGATCATTGTTGTATTGAAGGTTGCCCAGCCGCGAGGTTTCCCCTCGGTTGGGTTTTTGTTGTGTTGATACGTCGTTTTTATTCCTTGTCCGGAGAGATGAACTTGTAAACCAGCCCTGCCAATAAGGCACCTGCAATTGGTGCAATCCAGAAAAGCCAAAGTTGGCTTAATGCCCAGTCTCCTGCAAATAAGGCCTGACTAGTACTTCTGGCCGGGTTGACCGATGTGTTTGTTACCGGGATTGAAATCAGGTGAATTAGTGTTAGTGCTAACCCAATAGCAATTCCGGCAAATCCTTTTGGTGCTTTGGGGTGTGTCGCACCTAGAATGACTATCAGGAATATGAAGGTCATAACAATTTCGCTTATCAAAGCGGCGAGCATGCTATATCCACCGGGCGAATGTTCACCATACCCGTTTGATGCAAAACCTCCAAGCTCAAAACCTGGTTTCCCGCTGGCAATAAGGTAGAGGATTCCGGCTCCGGCAATACCGCCCAATACTTGTGCCGCAATGTAGGGGAACAGTTCTTTTTTGTCGAAACGTCCTCCTATCCATAGCCCAACTGAGACTGCCGGATTAAGATGTGCACCCGAAATGTGGCCAATGGCATAAACCATCGTTAAAACAGTAAGCCCGAAAGCCAGTGCGACCCCTGTGAAGCCAATTCCGAGTTCGGGATAAGCAGCGGCAAGAACGGCACTTCCGCAACCACCCAATACCAACCAAAAAGTTCCAATAAATTCTGCTAATAGTTTTTTCATGAACAAGCCTATTTAAATTAGTAACTGGTAAATTTTCGGAGGCAAGATACAATAAATTGACAATAAAAATATTTGTGTCAAATGTTGGATTTGTAAAGGTGATCTGTTTTTTTTGTTTTTACGAAGAGACTGTTTTGCTCAAGGGCGGCAATGTTGATTATTGCTGGATGGTCAATCATTATCTTTTACAGTTGATTTGAGATGCAACTGAAATAGTTGGTTTAATAAAAAAGAAGCTCCAACCTTCAACAAGATTGGAGCTGAATCTTAAGTAAATGAAACGGGAAATATTAACAGTTGTTATTATTTCATTTTGAAAGAATAAGGGCCTGCTACAGCAGGCCCTTGAGAAAGCTACAGACTTAAAGGCTGAAGAAATTATTAATTGTAGGCACTTTCTCCGTGTTCGTAGATATCCAAACCTTCTTCTTCGATACGGCGTGGAACTCTTAATCCAACAGTTGCTTTCAGGATCTTGAAGAGGATGAAGCCAAGGCCGAATGCCCAGGCACCCACAGTCAACACACCGATCAACTGAGTGATCAATAAAGAAGCTCCGCCTCCGTAGATGATACCGCCGTCAGTTGCGAATACACCAACCAGGATTGTTCCCAGTGCACCGCAAATACCGTGTACTGAAACAGCACCCACAGGGTCGTCTACCTTCAGTACATTGTCAACAAATGATACTGAGTAAACCAGTACAACACCGGCAATCAGACCGATCAGTACGGCACCTGTATCCGATACAGCGTCGCAACCAGCAGTAATAGCAACCAAACCTGCCAAAGCACCGTTCAATGCGAAACTCAATGATGGTTTGCCATAACGCAACCAGCTAATTACCAAGGCTGCAACAGTACCTGCAGCGGCTGCAAGGTTGGTGGTTACAAAGATGTGTGCAACAGCAGTGATGTTATCGGTTCCGGCAGCAGCTAACTGAGAGCCCGGGTTGAAACCGAACCATCCTAACCAAAGGATGAATACACCCAATGCACCATATGCTAAGTTGTGTCCGGGAATCGCTTTCGCTTTTCCGTCTTTTCCATATTTACCAATACGTGGTCCAAGGATCATGGCACCTGCCAAAGCTACCCAACCACCAACTGAGTGTACTACAGTTGAACCTGCGAAATCGTGGAATGGAGTTTCCAGTTGTGACAACCAGCCACCGCCCCATACCCAGTGACCTGAGATCGGATAAATAACCGCAGAAATTACGATTGAATAAAAGAAATAAGCTTTGAACTCGGTGCGTTCTGCCATAGCTCCTGATACGATAGTAGCAGCAGTTGCGGCGAACACTGTTTGGAAAATCATAAATGCTTCGGCAGGAATTGAACCTTCCCATCCGTGCAGGAAGAAAATATCGGGTGCTCCGATAAAACCTGCATAGTCAAGGCCAAACATCAGGCTGAAACCGATTGACCAGAAGAGTAATGAACCCAACGCGAAGTCAATTAAGTTTTTGGTCATGATGTTCACCGTATTTTTTTGTCTGGTGAAACCTGATTCAACCAGGGCAAAACCTGCTTGCATAAAGAATACCAGGGCGGCAGCGATCAGTACCCATAGGGCGTCGAGGGAAGTTGCCAGCCCGCTAGTAGTTTGGGCCAACGTATCTAATGTTAATGCTTCTTCCATGATTGTATTATTTTTTTCTTATTACCAAATGTTGTTATTACTCTTCTTTACCCTTTATGAATAAAGATTCATCACCAAATTCTCCTGTCCGTATGCGGTATGATTCATCAATGGAGGAGATGAAGATTTTACCATCACCAATCTCGCCAGTGCGGCCAGCTTTCATGATCGCCAATACCGTTTTTTCAACATTTTTGTCGCGTACAATAATGGAAAGCATTTTCCTTTCAATAGAGCTTGTGTCGTATACAACACCACGATATGCACGTTCTTCTCTTGTTTGTCCAACTCCCCGTACTTCCCAGTAGGAGAAGAATTCGATACCAGCTTCGTGAAGTGCTTCAACTACATCATCGAATTTGGTTTTTCTTATGATTGCTTCAATCTTTTTCATTGAATAAAAATTTTGGTTTTTTAGAATGAAATACCTGCTGTGATAAAGAACCCGCCAGTTGATGGGTTAAGGATAACTGAACCAGATACTGGTAAGCTCCAGCTGTCGGTAACTTTTACTTCTTTTGATGTTCCCAGGCTGATGTTACAGATTTTAAAATCACCATTGTCAGTGTATTGGCCGTCTCCTGCTCCAAGAGCTAAATCAACTGACCCGAAAGAGTAACCAGCTTCCAAATAAGTATCTCCATTTTTACCGAACTTAGCATCTCCATCTTCTGGTAAAAACATATAAGCACCTGTGAATGAGAAATCTCCAAGACTAACGCCTATGCTTGGTTCCAGGTAGTGCATGCTTTTGTACTCTGTCCAATCTCCACCGAAGTAGTAATCAGTCAATGTAAGAGATACAGCGCCGATAGAGTAGCTAGCATAAAGGTCCATCTCCATACTTTCAGTAGAAGAAGAGTTAACAGAACCCCAGGCGCCAATGGCAAAGTCGCCAGTGCTGTATTCAACGTAAGGTTGAAAGGCAGGTCCTTCTCCAAATTTAGCACCACGCCAGATGTAGCTAGAGTAAATGTCTAAACCTGTGCTCCATGAAGAGCTTGCCTCTTCTTCTTGCGCTTGAACGTTTAAAGCAAAAAATGTTGCCAATCCAAAAACTAAAAGTTTAAGTGTCTTTTTCATCGTGTAAAAAATTTAAGGGTTTAACTGAACTTTTAATAAATAATTTCTCTCTTGAGTTTTGCTTTAACGTGTGATCTTTTAAAAATGCTCGTTTTTTTAAATGACCCCCTTTGTTTTTGATCTCCGGTTCAAAAGTAGATATATTTTCAAAGAATCAAAGTTGAAAATAGGGGGTCTAATTCAAATTAAGGTAAAATTAACATTTAGAACCCCTTATTTTATTGGTAGTTTGGCCGATTAAATATCAAAATATCAGCGGTTGGGTGTGAAAAATAGGGGGTGTTGTCTGGAAATAATGATTTTTTTGTGTGTTAAGTGGGTGTGGAGCTATCAAAATGTCAAAAATCAAATAAATTGGGCTTGAAATAAATAAAAAGATAAAAAAAATAAGAAATAGTGTGAAAATGATAAAAAAAATAGAATTTAAAATATCAAATTGAGATGCCTTTGTGCCGTCTGGGTCTCTCTTTGCTGAAAAACTCGTAGCGAAAAAAAGGGGTGTTGGCTTCAGAAAGCCAAAAAATGAACCCCAAATACTTTTTTATACCCCCTCTTAGATGTTTTAGGGGTATTTTAATCAAGGTCTATGGAAATTAGTTCACCTCGGTTTTCTTCTTTCGTTCTGGTATAGATTACCATTTTTGAACTTTGGTGGGTTTTATAGAATAAAACAGGAATGGTCAACTGTAATGTGTCGTCAGGGGCTATTTGGTCGGAATAGTTCATGAGCGGCACCGAAAACAGCTCTTTGTTGTTTTGCATGAACGCGATTGCAGGTTGCGATACGTGCTTAAACCGGATTGTTTTCCCGGTTTTATTATCCAGCAACAGTTGGAAATTGGTGAGCGAATCTGTTTGTGTGACTTGTTTTACCTGTAGTTGCAATCCTTTTAATGATTGGAATGATGAAACACAGAGCGTGTCAATTTTTTTCCCGTTGACAAGTTTGATGAGGTTTTTCGGCCCCATTCGGTCTGGTACTATTATAAATAAAGAGTCGCCGTCAAAAGCATGCTCATCCTGGGTTAGGTCGAACTGGCAAAAACGGTAGCCCGGCGATGCCAGGTGCAGTGCTTTATCTCCGGTGTAGAATTCATAGATTCCAGGAAAGGCAAAGTTGTTGAACGAAGCTACTCTTCGCCCGTTGGCCATTTCCTTGACCTGTGCTGAAGATGCCGCCCGCTTGTAAAAACCGGATTTCGCTTTGCCAATTTCGGGGAGGAAATCGGCCGCTAAATAGAAACGGAAACATAGAAACAGGATGAGTGCCGGGGTGGCCAATCGTTTAAACCATTTTCTTGCTTTTTCATCATTTTTAATAACCGGGTAAGTTGCGAGCATTATTAATGGTGTGATGACCACTGTCCAGTGAGCTTCGATCCGGTTTTTGAAACTCATGAAAAACAACACAATGAAAAAGCCCAGTATATTATACAAGATGACCCGGTTGAAATCGGATTTGTTGACCCTGAATTTTGTGAGCGCCCAAATGATGATCGGGAAGGTGAGTGGCCCCATCATGATCAACTGGTTAATGATATTGTCGATCGCGTATTTTAACTGAAAAGGCTTGGTTCGGTCGTGCAAATGGTATCTGAATGACGGGAAATTGTTATCGAATTGCCAGTAAAAATGGGGTGCCAGTAAAATTAGCGCTACAAAAACAGTGAGCCAGAAGTATTTATTCTTCAAAAGTTTCAGGTTCGAGAGTACAGTCAGCCCGATTACCAGGAAGGCGTGGTATTTACTGTATATCATGGCTGCAACCAAAAAAGCCAGCGTAAGGCTCAGGTTTAGGTTTGGTTTCTCAAGAAACCGACGGTAGGTGAGAAAGAAGAGGAAGGTGAAAAACACCAGCGGGATGTCGGGCAATGCCAGAAACCCGCCAAGATGGGTATGGAACAACGGGAATGACAGTAGAAAAAGAGCGAGAAACCAAAGGTCTTCTTTTTCATTTGTCTCCTTGATGATGAATATTGTTGTGACAGCCGATACGATGATCATGAATAAACGCACCCCCAGTTGGTTGTGCATAACCAGGTCGCCCAGTCGGATCAGCAGGGCCACCATGGGCGGATGGTCGAAGTATCCCCATGAAAGGTTTTGTGAATAGAGCCAGTAGTAGCCTTCGTCGGTGTGCAGCCCGGTAAACGCCGATTGGAGGATATTTATTAACAGGATTCCCCCGATCAGTAAAAAGTGTTTTGGTCCAAAATTTTTAAGCGGGCTGTTTTTCCACATGGCCTATTTTGTTTTGATGAGGTAGGTATTTTCAAGTGAGGATTCACGTTTTGACGGGAAAATGAACTTTCCGCCTATCCGGTTCATGCCCCGGTGTTTTAAAAGGTACACGGTGTCAATTGGTGCCGGGGCAAGTTGTTTGATGCTGTCGTATCCGGCTTCGGTTGTGAAAATCCACGAACCATGTTTGTGAATGACCTCGTTCAGCTGATCCAGGTCTTTTATTTGTTCGGCATTCGTCTTTCCGTAGAAAAATAGCTCAAACTGATCGTACAGGTAATTGTAAAGTTGTTCGTCATCACCGGCTTTCTCGTTGAACATGCGGGTTGCTTTAGTCGATGCCTGAAAGCTGAAGGTGTATGGAAAAACGTGTTTGTTCAGGTAGAAATTGGTCAGGGCAATAATTAATACCGATGGGAGCAGTAATTTCTCGGCAATAAACCCTTTTTGTTTGAAAATGTAAAAGCAGGCCGCGGCAACAAGTACAAAAAGCGTCCAGTACTGCCAGTTCCAAGATGGGAACAAGTAGGTCATCAATGCAATCAGGAATACCCAGGTTAACCCGAATGATGTGTTTTGGATGATCCGGAAGAATTTTAGCCCTTTGCTTTCCGGCAGGTCGATGAAGTGGTCGGCCCATTTTGCTGTAAGCACCGAGAATAGCGGGACTAAAATGAAAATGTAGTTGGGCGATTTTGCCTTGGCAACGGATATGATGATGAAATAAATCCAGATGCCACCCAGTAGGAGGTATTCTTTCTGTTGCAGCGGATTTTTAGAAATAGACCTGAATTCATAAAAAAGACTACCTATTAATAATAGTGACCACGGTGCATACAAATAAAGCATGTTGTGGACATAAAACAGGTAATCGGTGTTTTCACCAACGTATTCACCTGAAATGCGCCCGACATTGTTGGTCCAAAAGAAAAATTTAATGCCTTCCAGCCCAAACTGGTTCAGCAAACCAATGAAGGCAGGTGAGGCAACAACCAGGGCAATTAGTATTCCCAGTGCCCATTTGGGGTGAAAAAGTTGTTTGAAATCGCGTTTCAGTATCAGGTGGGTGCCCAGTGCAAAGGCCGGAACAGCCCCGCCGATGGGGCCTT
>JBNKTK010000041.1:0-26291 GCA_050298035.1 Mangrovibacterium sp.
GCTTAACCTTGCCCCTAAGTTATCAGGAAACAGCAGCCAGTCTTCTGCATGGTCTTTTTGTTCCCACTGGTGGTAATCGCTCAAATAATCCTTGTATTGCTGCCCGAAATGATCGCCATTGATATGGTAATGTTTCTCAAGGCTTTTGCTGCTGATCGGGTAGTTGTCCAAATAATTCTTTTAAAAAAGCAGCAAACTCTTTGGAGTAGCTGGTCCCGCTTGCTTTTAGATCCCACGATCGGCTGTAAACCTTTCCCGTTTCTTTATCTTTCCATTTGCGTCGTCTTACAACAAGGTAAACCCGTTTTTGCCGCAATGGAAAATCCTGAATAGTGACAGGGTCGTCAAAACCATTTGATATTAAGTGCTTTTCAGGATGATCCGGAGGTAAGATATTTTTCTCATCCAGGTACAACGATAGGGTGTCAGCTTGGGATTCCCTTACTTCTTTTAATTCAAAATATTCAAGTAGTTCTTCTGGTAGAAGATATTTAAGTAGAATGTCTATTTCCATGGACGAAAGACAAAAACAATTCCTATCCATCCACCCGATTTATTAATTGATCCTTATTTAAAATCATTTCGAGTTGTAGTTGGATTGATTAATTTTAAGGTTTCTAAAATGCCAAACATCTTTATTTTTCAACGTTTGCATTGCTTAATATGAATGAACGAAAGAGATCAACCGCTAACAAAACCCGGGATTAAAGTGGATTGGCTCAATTCAGAAGCATTAAAATTTAAACACGGAAGGAAACCATGATCGGGATGATTGATTACCATATGCACAGCATTCTTTCAGACGGAAAAAATTCTTATGAAGAGATGGTGAGAACCGGAATTGAAAAAGGACTGGAAGAAATTGGAATTAGCGACCATGTTTGCTTAAAGCCGGTTACCTGGGCAATTTCCGAAATCGACATGCCGGTTATGACCGAACAAATACTGGAACTAAAAGAAAAATACCAGGATCAGATAAAGGTCAGGTACGGAATTGAAATGGACTATTTCCCAGGAAAAGAAGAAGAAATACACAAACTAATAAATTCACTCCCGCTTGACTATGTCATCGGATCGGTCCATTTTATCGGGGACTGGAATTTTGACTCGGATAAATCGCTGTATGGGAAATGGTCAAACGATGAGCTGTACCACATGTACTTCGAGCTGATACAGCTGGCAGCTAAATCAGGCCTGTTTGATATTCTTGGACACCTCGACATTATTAAAAAATTCAGGGTTTATCCGGAAAACGACCAAACCCAGCTAATTGAAGACACGCTAAAAATCATCAAAGAAAATAACCTGGTAGTTGAACTAAACACGGGAGGTGTAGATCGTCCCTGTGCCGAATTCACACCAAGCCCCTATATCGTCGAAAGATGCTACCACCATCATATTCCCATGACCATTTCATCTGATGCACACCAGGCAGCACAGGTTGCACGTCATTACGAATCAGGAATTGACTTATTGCGCAACGTTGGGTTCACTGAGCTGGTCGCTTTTGAAAACCGGGAACGTAAAATATTTCGAATTTGATACTATTTTCCTTCCTCGCTTCGTTTAACCCCGGCAATACAACTTCAAAAATCCATACTAACAGAAGTTAGCTGACAGATAAATCAGAAATAGTATATTTGAGGTCTAATTTTCGGTTCATGAAAGAATTTGCGGGAAGCCTATTAGATAAAATTAACAATCCATCAGAGCTTCGAAAACTAAATATTGACGAATTGCCCCGGGTTTGCGAAGAACTGAGGCAATTTATTATTGATGAAGTATCGAATAATCCGGGGCATTTTGGTGCCAGCCTGGGGGTTGTTGAACTAACAGTCGCTCTCCACTATGTGTACAACACGCCTGAAGATCTGTTAATTTGGGATGTTGGTCACCAGGCATACGGGCATAAGATTCTCACAGGCAGAAAAGACCAATTTCACACAAACCGGAAATATAAAGGGATCAGCGGTTTCCCAAAACCCAGTGAAAGCGAGTACGATGCTTTTGGCGTCGGACATGCCAGCACTTCAATTTCAGCCTCATTGGGAATGGCTGTTGCTGTTTCTTTAAAGAAGGATACCAACAAAAAGATTGTAGCTGTAATCGGTGATGGTTCTATGACAGGGGGAATGGCATTTGAAGGTTTGAACAATGCCGCAGTTAACAACTCCGATATATTGATCATACTGAATGACAACAACATGGCCATTGACCCGAATGTTGGGGGAGTCAGTAATTACCTGTTGAATATTTCCAAATCAAGGTCCTACAACAAACTAAAACAGGAAGTTTGGGATGCTCTTGGAAAACTGAACGGATTCGGGCCGAAAGCACGCCGGTTGGTACAAAAAGCCGAAGGCGCCTTAAAAAGCGCGCTGCTGAAAGAATCCAATCTCTTTGAGAGTTTGGGCATCCGCTATTTCGGCCCGATCGACGGGCACGACGTAAAATATATGACCAAAGTCCTTCACGACTTAAGGGATATTCCCGGGCCAAAACTTCTGCATGTCATCACAAAAAAAGGCAAAGGATTTAAACAGGCGGAGTTAAACCAGACGGAGTTCCATGCTCCCGGTAAGTTCGATAAAGTCACCGGGGAAATACTTGACTGTGAATGTGCCGTTAACAAGCCACCCAAATTCCAGAATGTATTTGGCAACACACTGGTTGAACTGGCGGAAATGAATGAAAAAATCGTTGGTGTCACCCCTGCCATGCCAACAGGAAGTTCCCTCAATATTATGATGGAGAAAATGCCGGACAGGGCTTTCGATGTCGGAATTGCCGAACAACACGCAGTCACTTTTTCGGCAGGAATGGCAATTCAGGGGCTGGTACCTTTTTGCAATATTTACTCCACTTTCATGCAACGTTCATACGACCAGATTATTCATGATGTGGCCATTCAGAACCTGAACGTTGTGTTTTGCCTCGACAGGGGCGGTTTAGTCGGGGCTGACGGAGCGACCCATCATGGGGTGTTCGACATTGCCTACCTGCGCCATATTCCGAATATGATTGTTTCGGCCCCAATGGATGAAATTGAACTCCGAAACCTGATGTACACCGCCCAGCTTGATAATATGGGGCCGTTTTCGATCCGTTACCCAAGAGGTTGCGGCTGCCAGGTAAACTGGCACCAACCTTTTGAAAAGTTTGAGATTGGCAAAGGCCGTATATTAACCGAAGGAGCTGATTTGGCAATTTTAACGATCGGAACTCCCGGGATTTCAGCCTCCCGTGCAGTAAAAGCATTGAACAAAGAAGGGCATTCAGTTGCCCACTATGATATGCGTTTTGTAAAACCGCTGGATGAAAAACTGCTTCACGAAATTTTCCAAAAATTCGATAAAATAATAACCGTTGAAGACGGTGTTATCCAAGGCGGATTTGGCTCCGCTGTTCTTGAATTCATGGCTGATCATCAATATAAAGCAAAAATTGTGAGGCTTGGGGTACCTGATCGTTTTATCGAACAAGGCACACAGGAAGAGTTGACACGCGAATGCGGATACGACCAAAAAGGCATTTTTCAGTCAGCTATTGATTTGCTTCACGGATAATTGTATTTTCAGGCATACTTTTTCTGTGGTCCTACCGTTTTGGATGCAGAACTTAACGCAGTTACCTTGGAACTCTATTTAAAAAAACGACGCTGGAAAATTCTCCTGCTTTTTGTTGCAACCTTAATCGGTGCAGCATCGCTCTATTATACCAACTGGCTTGTACAGAAGGTTTCGGATGAAGAGCGAAAGAGCGTTGCTCTTTGGGCCGAAGCAACCAAGCGACTGACACAATCGGAAATCGGGACATCTGGCGATATGGATTTCCTTGTGAATATCCTGGAAGGAAATACAAATATTCCGATCATTGTAACCGATAGTCTCAACAAGATTCTCATTTATAAAAACATCAACTTTCCAAAAAAGAAGGAAGGGCAGGTTCTTCTTCGCGAATTACAAAAAATGAAGCAGGAACACGAACCTATTGAGATGATTGTTTCAGAAAACGAAACACAATATTTGTACTACAGGGATTCCCTTATTCTTCAAAACCTTAAATATTTCCCACTGGCACAGTTTGGTGTTATTTCGCTTTTTATACTGGTATCCTATTTTGCGTTCAGCACATCGCGAAAAGCCGAGCAAAACCAGGTATGGGTTGGCATGTCCAAGGAGACGGCCCATCAGCTGGGAACCCCCATCTCATCATTGATGGCATGGATTGAACTGCTGAAAATACAAAACATTCCGCCGGAACTAATTGCCGAATTTGAGAAAGATATACAACGACTGGAAAAAATAACGGAACGGTTTTCAAAAATTGGCTCAGCGCCTGAATTAATTACAGATGACATCAAACCGGTCATATTATCAACAATCACTTATCTGCAAAGCCGAACTTCAAAGAAGGTAAAATTCGTTACCGAGTTTGACGAATCGAAATTCTATGCAGCTCCGCATAATCCGGCGCTATTTAGCTGGGTAATTGAAAACCTGTGCAAGAATGCAGTTGATGCCATGGAAAACGAAGGAATTATCAGCATACACCTGAAAGATAACAGCAACCAACTCTACATTGATGTTTGCGACAATGGGAAAGGCATTCCAAAATCACAATTTAAAACGATCTTCGAACCGGGGTTCACAACTAAAAAAAGGGGCTGGGGACTAGGTCTCTCCTTGGCCAAACGGATTGTTGAAATCTATCATAAAGGAAAAATTTTCATCAAACACTCTGAGTTAGGGAAAGGTACAACCTTCAGGATTATCCTGAGGAAAAACTGATTTTTCAACAAACAGCCAAACTGTAATCAACTGAAATCAAGAAATTTGACCTAATCAAAAATGGACAAAAATATTCCTTGTTAAAAAATAGAGGAAATTTTCATCGTTTATTTATTTTTTATACTTTTGCAACACTTTTTTCGCAGCAATGGCTGAACTGGCAAAATATAATATTGCATTCAAAGGGCTTGCACTTGGAGTACACGAATTTGATTTTCAAATCAATAAGCGGTTCTTTGATTACTTTGCCGGGGGTATTGTTGAAGACGGCAACGTTTCAGCAAAGGTCACGCTGGAGAAACAAAGTGCGTTAATGGTTCTTTGGTTTCATATAAAAGGAATAGTTAATATTCAATGCGACAGATGCCTTGAATTCTATGATCAACCAGTCACCAGCGAAAACAGAGTCTTCATTAAATACGGGGAAGAAAGTTTTGAGGAAGGTGATGATGTAATTTGGGTAAGCCCGAACGACCATCAGGTGAACGTTGGAAAAATGATCTATGATTTTATCATTTTATCTATTCCGATCAGGCAGGTTCATCCGGAAGACAAAAATGGCAACAGCCTTTGTAACCCGGAAATGCTTAAGAAACTGGAAAACCTCTCCCACTCTCCCAGTCAGGAAGATACACCGACTGACTCAAGATGGGACGATTTAAAAAAATTATTAGAAAACGAATAAAGAACTTGTAAAATGGCACATCCAAAGCACAAAATCTCAAAGTCAAGAAGGGATAAGAGAAGAACCCACGACAAAGCAACACCCGCAACTTTGGCAACATGTTCAAACTGCGGAGCTACCGTAAAGTACCACACTGTATGCCCTGAATGCGGTTACTACAGAGGTAAACTCGCTATTGAAAAAGACGTAACAGTTTAATTCTTTATAAGATGATCAGAAGAAAAAATTCTTCTGATCTTTTTTTTGCTTTCTTAATTTAATTTTCGAACGTTTTAATTAATTGTTTTAAAACGACTTACCATTTCTTTTGCACGCAATTTTCTTTGCGCTTCAAATTTTTACTTCTATCTTTCGGCCTTCTTTTTTTACACTATTTATAACAGATAATTTGAGCTCCGTCCAATCATTTCTTGGATCGGTTTATATTAAATTTTTAGCTATGGGAGAGATTCGTGCAGCAATAACTGGTATTGGTGCATTTTTGCCTGAATACAGGTTGACCAATGACGAGATTAGCACAATGGTTGACACTTCCGATGAGTGGATCATGCAACGCATTGGGATAAAGGAGAGAAGGATTTATAAGGAGAGTGGCAAAGCAACTTCGGATATGGGCACAGAAGCCGTTCTGCAATTGCTCGAAAAAACCAATACAAAACCGGAAGAAGTCGACTTGGTCATTTGTGCGACCATCACCCCCGACCGTCCATTCCCGGCAACAGCCAATGTTATCAGCCGGAAAGCCCGTTTGGTGAATGCATGGAGTTACGACATCAATGCAGCTTGTTCTGGATTTGTATTTGCGCTGACAACCGGCGCCAGCTTTGTTGAAACAGGTAAATACAAAAAAGTAGTTATCGTGGGTGCCGATATGATGTCGGCAATTACCGATTATACTGACCGTACGACCTGCCCGTTGTTTGGCGACGGGGCCGCAGCAGTTCTGCTCGAACCAACTACCGAGGATGTTGGTGTAATTGATCACATCAACCACACCGATGGAAAAGGGAGACATTACCTGCACATGAAAGCAGGTGGTTCAAAAAAACCAGCATCAATTGAAACCATCCAAAACCGCGAACACTTTGTACACCAGGATGGCCAAACTGTTTTCAAATATGCCGTTTCCCGAATGGCAGACGTCGCTGTGGAAATCATGCAAAAGAATAACATTACCCCGGAAAACCTGGCCTGGCTGGTTCCCCATCAGGCCAACATGCGCATCATTGACGCTGTGGCCCGCCGGATGAATATTAACCCGTCGCAGGTGATGATCAATATTGAAAAATACGGGAACACAACTGCTGCAACCATTCCGCTTTGCCTTTACGATTACGAAAAGCAATTGAAAAAAGGTGACAACATTATCCTAGCAGCATTTGGTGCCGGATTTACATGGGGATCTGTCTATTTGAAATGGGCTTACAACTCATAAACTTATTCGCAAAATTTCTAATCAAAAAAATTAATCATGAGTCGTCTTCTCATAAAAAGCCACGAGGATTTTGAAAAACACGTCGGCGAAAAATTAGGAGTGTCAGAATATCACACCGTAACGCAAGACCAGATTAACAAATTTGCAGATGCCACATTAGACTACCAATGGATCCATACTGATCCGGAAAGAGCAAAAAAAGAAGGGGCATTTGGGACAACCATTGCACATGGCTACCTGACACTTTCTTTGTTGCCGGTTATGTGGGAGCAGGTGGTACAGGTTGAAAATTTCAGCATGCTTGTAAACTACGGTATCGAAAATTTCAAGTTCGGGCAGCCGGTACTGGTCAACAGCCGGATAAGGACCCATGTTTGGTTAAAATCAATCGCTAATCTACGTGGGATCAGTAAAGTGCATCTACAGGTCTCAATGGAAATAGAAGGCAACAAAAAGCCGGCCTTCGATGGTCAGATGATCTTCCTGTACCATTTCAACAAGTAAGGGAAACACGAGATTTTGCTTTTTTAACTGGGTACTGACCGAAAATTGAAAGCTTTCATTTCCCTAAAATCTGAAAGCTTTATTATATTTGATCTTTCAAAAAAGGGGAAGATGGCAAAATCGTACACAGAGGCTGACTCACAGGCAATAAACCTGATTGGGAAAGGCACAAAAATTACCGGGGATATCAACTCGGAAGGAGACATCAGGATTGATGGTGATTTAACCGGAAAATTAAAATGCACAGGACGTGTTGTAATTGGTGTTACCGGAAAAGTAGACGGCGAGGTGATCTGTAAAAACTGTGAAATATCTGGTTACCTGAAAGGGAAGCTGACCATTGAGCAGTTATTAAGTCTGAAATCTTCATCGAAAGTATACGGAGAGATCAGCACCGGAAAATTGAGCATCGAACCGGGTTCTGTATATTCAGGTTCGTGCAGCATGGGCGAGCAGGTCAAACATGAAGACACCAAACTTAAATAAGCCAAAAAAAAAGTTTGATCAATTCATTCGTTATTCGAGCCTGGCATTTGAAATGGCTGCCATTATGGCCTTTGGTGTTTTTGCCGGTTACAAAATCGACGAATGGCTAAATCTGTCGTTTCCGGCTTTCACACTTGGATTGATGATCCTTTCGGTCATAGGTGCCATTTATCATGCAATCAAAAATTTTATAAAATGAATCCATTGATGAAGCGCTTTCTGAAAAGAACGACTTTTCTTACAGCAATACTTTTTCTGGCAGGCTATATCATTTATACCCAGTTTATTCCAAAACTCTACAATTCAATTCTGCCATTTATCCTGATTTTTTTCTACTTTCTCACAAACCTTGTTCACTTTTATTTGTTAAGAATTGCCGGTAAAAACATGCGTAAGTTTACAGCCCACTTTATGGCAACAAACTTCATCAAGATGTTTATCTATCTGATTTTTGCTATTGTCTTTGTCTGGTTTCATCGCGAACATGCCAAAGTTTTCTTAGCAAATTTCCTGATTATTTACATCGCATTTTCAGTAATGGAAGTGTATGAAATTACGCGGGTTGTTAGACAGAAAAAATAATGGAGTTTTCTGATTTTTTCACTAATTTGGGGAACTTTTTCAAGAGTATGATCATATTTATGGTGAATAGACCTATGAAACTAACCAGACTGAATAAGTCACTCACACTGCTGCTGGCAGTTTTGTTTTTCGGATGTTATTCAAACTGCACTTATGCACAAGAACATCAAACAGATAGCCATGAACAAACAACACACCAGGAAGAATTCAATGCCGGGGAGTTTGTCATGGAGCACGTATCTGATGCATTTGAGTGGCATATTTTAACCTACAAGGATACACATGTTTCCATACCACTCCCAATAATACTTTACAGCAAAAACAGCGGTTGGAACTTCTTTTGGTCTTCAAAATTCCATCATGGACATGAAACTTACAAAAACTTCAGAATCGCACTTGAAGGTGATAATAAAGGAAAAATTGAAGAAGTAAACGAACATGGAGAAGTAATTGACCTACCCTGGGACTTTTCCATAACAAAAGCTGTAGTTGGTATTTTGGTCAGTGTGATCGTCTTACTGCTGATTTTCCTGAATGTTGCCAAAACCGCCAGGAAAAACACAGGCAAAGCGCCATCAGGCTTACAAAACTTTGTTGAACCGATCATCTTTTTCATTCGCGATGAAGTGGCTAAACCGGCAATTGGGGCCAATAAATACGAGAAGTACATGCCCTACTTGCTTACGTTGTTTTTCTTCATCCTGATCAACAACTTTTTAGGACTGATCCCGATTTTTCCTTTTGGAGCAAACGTAACCGGCAATATTGCCGTGACTATGGTTTTGGCCTTGTTTACTTTTGCAATTACCAGCATAAACGGGAATAAACATTACTGGAAAGAAATATACAACCCGGACGTTCCCTGGTGGTTAAAATTCCCACTCCCGTTGATGCCCATCGTTGAACTGACAGGCGTATTTACAAAGCCTTTTGTTTTGATGGTCCGTTTGTTTGCAAACATGATGGCAGGACATATGATCGTGACCGTATTCGTCAGCCTGATCTTTATTTTCACCCATTTAAACGGACCGGCAATGGGTGCTATGGTAAGCCCTGTGTCCGTGCTTTTTTCAGTCTTTATCCTATTATTGGATGTATTGGTTTCGTTTATTCAGGCTTATGTGTTCACACTACTGTCAGCCTTATATTTTGGTATGGCAACATCAGAACATCACTAGTTTTAACACAATAAATTCTAAAGTATGTTATCTACAATTTTAACCGTTTTATTGCAAGCCACAGAGGGTATTGATATTGCAGCAACCTATGAAGGTTTTGCAAAGTTAGGTGCAGCTTTTGGCGCAGGGCTCGCAGCTATTGGAGCCGGCATGGGCATTGGTCGTATTGGTGCCAGTGCAATGGAAGCTATTGCCCGTCAACCCGAAGCCAGTGGAGATATCAGATCTAACATGATCGTATCTGCGGCACTGATTGAAGGTGTTGCCTTCTTTGCTGTAATTATCTGTGCTCTTGTAATTTTCGCTTAAGGAAATTTTTTAACTGCTGTCTGCTCCCGGGGTTGCCGGGAGCCTTGACAGCTAAAATTAAAAACTAGTATTATGGGATTTGTTACTCCTGATTACGGAACCATATTTTGGATGCTGATTATTTTTGGTGTCACGTTATATATTTTGAAAAAATTCGCGTGGAAACCAATCCTTCAGGCACTAAAAACCCGTGAAACATCCATTGCCGAAGCACTCTCGTCAGCCGATAAGGCCCGAAAAGAAGTGGAAGGGCTTAAGGCCGACCATGAAATGATTATTACCGAAGCCCGCAAAGAAAAAGACATCATATTGAAAGAGGCCAGGGATATCAAAGATAAAATGCTTGCCGAAGCCAAAAAGCAAGCCAACACAGAAGGCATCAAGCTTATCGAATCAGCCCGGCAACAGATTGAAGCCGAGAAACAGGCAGCTATCAATGAAATGAAAAAACAAATGGTTGACCTTTCGGTTTTAGTGGCTGAAAAAATCATCAAAACAGAACTAAAAGAAAAAAAAGATCAGGAAGCCTTGGTTAATAACCTCCTGAAAGATCTGAAATTGCAATAATTTATGGATCAAAGTAAAATATCAGTCCGGTACGCGAAAGCTTTTATCAGTCTGGCTAAAGAGAAAGATGTGCTCGAAACTTTGAAAAAAGATATCGATATCATTTTTCATCTTTGCACTGACAGTTCAGATTTCAGACTGCTGCTCGAAAGTCCGGTCATTAAAACATCGCAAAAGATCAAGCTGTTCGACTCCATTTTCAAAGGGAAGATTGGTGAAACCAGCCTGAACTTCGTCAAATTAATTGCTGAAAATAAGAGAGAGGTTCATCTCCCGGGCATTTGCCGGAACTTCATCCAAATGTACAAGCAAGACCAAGGCGTAAAAACGGCAGTACTAACCAGTGCTGTTGCACTTGATTCTCAAATCATCAATAAAATTAAAAGCCAGCTCGAAGTTGAATACAAGGCAAAAGTTGAGCTGAGCGAGGAAATCAACCCGGAACTCATCGGAGGCTTCGTACTGCGGGTTGACGACCAGCAAATGGATGCCAGCTTGGCAAGTCAGTTGCGAAAAGTGAAAGCGAAATTATTAGAATCCCAAATAAAATAGATAAAACAGAACACCATGACTGATATAAAACCTGCTGAAGTATCTGCGATACTGAAACAACAACTGGAAGGCTTTAAGTCGGAAGCTGAATTGGAAGAGGTTGGCACTGTTCTCCAGGTTGGTGACGGTATTGCCCGTATTTATGGGTTATCAAATGTCGAATCGAACGAGATGATCGAGTTCAATGGCGGCATGAAAGGTATTGTACTAAACCTGGAAGAAGACAATGTTGGCGCTGTGCTTTTAGGCCCCACTGAAAACATAAAAGAAGGAGATATTGTAAAACGGTTACGCCGCATTGCCTCTATCGAGGTAGGCGATGGCGTACTGGGTAGGGTTATCAACACGATTGGTGCCCCGCTTGACGGGAAAGGCGCAATTCAAGGCGAAAAATTCGAAATGCCTCTCGAACGTAAAGCACCGGGGGTAATTTTCCGCCAGCCGGTAAAACAACCTCTTCAAACAGGTATTAAAGCTATTGATGCCATGATCCCCATTGGACGTGGACAACGTGAGCTGATCATCGGTGACCGTCAGACAGGTAAGACAGCCGTTGCAATTGACACGATCATCAACCAGCGGGAAAATTTTGAAAAAGGGAAACCAGTATACTGTATCTATGTCGCTGTTGGGCAAAAAGGCTCTACTGTTGCAAATATTGCTTCAACACTTGAGAAATACGGTGCCATGGAATATACGGTGATCGTATCGGCCACTGCATCAGATCCGGCAGCACTTCAGTTCTACGCGCCATACGCAGGAGCTGCTATCGGTGAATATTTCCGCGATACAGGCCGTGATGCTTTAATCATTTATGATGACCTCTCAAAGCAGGCCGTCTCATACCGTGAAGTATCTTTGCTGCTTCGTCGTCCACCAGGCCGTGAGGCTTATCCGGGTGACGTGTTCTATTTGCACTCGCGCCTACTCGAACGTGCGGCTAAAATCATCGACTCAGATGAAATTGCAGCGAACATGAACGACCTTCCTGAATGTTTAAAAGGGAAAGTGAAAGGCGGTGGTTCGTTAACTGCGCTGCCAATTATCGAAACGCAAGCCAGCGACGTTTCTGCCTATATTCCAACCAACGTAATCTCAATTACCGACGGTCAGATATTCCTTGAATCGAACCTGTTCAACTCGGGTGTTCGCCCGGCGATCAACGTTGGTATCTCAGTATCGCGTGTTGGGGGTAATGCCCAGGTAAAAGCAATGAAGAAAATTGCAGGTACCCTGAAACTTGACCAGGCCCAGTTCCGCGAACTGGAGGCTTTCTCAAAGTTCGGCTCCGACCTGGATGCAGCAACCATGCGTGTTCTGGATAAAGGACGTAAAAACGTTGAAATCCTGAAACAAGGCCAGTATGCCCCAATAAAAGTTGAGCACCAGATTGCCATCATTTATTGCGGCACAAAAGAATTGCTACGCTCGGTTCCAGTCAATAAAGTGAAGGCATTTGAAAAAGATTTCCTTGAGCTAATGGAAATGCAATACCGTTCAACTTTAGATGAACTGAGAGACGGGAACCTCACAGAGAAAGGCATTGCTGTGATTGAAAAAGCGGCAGAAGAAGTAGCAGAACGTTTCAAATAAGAAGCATGATCGATCCGGGGAGAGAATTCCCGGTCATTCATTAATTTTTTCAGAAAATGGCCAGTTTAAAAGAAATACGGACACGAATTACTTCGGTTAAAACCACCAGGCAGGTTACCAGTGCCATGAAGATGGTTTCGGCTGCCAAGCTAAAAAAGGCCCAGGACACGATTCTGCAAATCAGGCCATATGCTGATAAATTGTACGAAATCCTGACGTCCCTTAGCGCAAGCCTTGACCAGGTTGAAGATTCGGTATTTACACACCAACGCACACCCGACAAAGTGCTGATTGTTTTAATCAGCTCGAATCGAGGGCTTTGCGGGGCATTCAATTCATCAGTTGCCAAAACCGCTGTCGAGTTGGCAAGTTCCAAATACGAACGTCAGCTCAAAACCGGACATGTTGATTTTCTGGCCATTGGGAAACAAGGGGAGAAATACCTGAAATCCCGAAAAATGAACGTTGCCGGACAAGCCAATCAAATATTCGACACACTGGACTTTGATCATGCTGCGGTTCTTGCCAATAACCTGATGGCCGACTTTGCAGATAAGCGGTACGACCGGATCGAACTGGTTTACAATGAATTTAAGAATGCAGCAGTCCAAATCTGCTCAACAGAACAATTCTTACCAATCGAGGTGCCGGCAGAAGATCACGAAAGCATCAATTACAACTTCATTTACGAACCATCTCAGGAAAAAATTATTACTGAACTAGTGCCCCGTTCGTTAAGGATTCAATTTTTTAAAGCATTGCTCGACTCAAATGCAGCAGAGCACGGAGCCCGTATGACTGCCATGCACAAAGCTACAGATAACGCAACTGAACTGATAAAAGAATTGACACTGACCTTCAACAAAGCGCGTCAGGCTGCAATTACAAACGAAATCCTGGAGGTAACTAACGGTGCCGAAGCGTTAAACGGATAACAGATTTAAAATACATCATAAACGCTATACACAAAGAGCTGGTCATTGGATCAGCTCTTTTTTATTAGGAAACAATATCCTTGAATAAAAAAAGGAGCTCCGAATGGAACTCCTTTAATCTATCTTGTTGTCTGAATGACTATTCTGACAAAGCGAAACGAACAAAACCAGTTGCTGTCAAACCTTTGCTGCTTGAGTTAAGGTATTCCTGAACAGAAACTTTATTGTCTTTCACGAAAGCCTGGTTCAACAAAGTACTTTCTTTGAAGAATTTAGCCAAAGAACCTTGAGCAATCTTATCAAGCATTGCTTCCGGTTTACCTTCCTGACGGAATTTTTCTTTAGCGATTTCCAATTCTTTTTCAACCACTTCCTGTGGTACAAAGTCTTTGTCAACAGCAACAGGGTTCATCGCTGCAACCTGCATTGCAACATCTTTTGCAACCTGAACGTCAACACCTTCCTGGTTAAAACCCACCACCGTAGCCAATTTGTTACCCGGGTGGATATAACCGATAACAGAAGGGGCTTGTACATTAGCGTAGTATGATAATTCAATTTTTTCGCCAATAACACCTGTTTGTTCAGTTACATGATCTGCAATTGTGCGTCCGTCGATTGTTAATGCTTTTAAAGCTTCCAGGTCGGCTGGTTTCTCAGCGATAGCCAGATCAAGGAATTTTTGAGTTAACTCAACAAAGCCATCATTTTTAGCTACGAAGTCAGTTTCGCAGTTTAAAACAACGATAGCTCCGAATTTCCCGTCGCCACTAACTTTTGCAAGTACAGCACCTTCTGAAGCCTCACGGTCAGATCGCTTGCTTGCTACCAGTTTTCCTTTTTCACGGATAATTTCAACGGCGCGGTCAAAGTCGCCGTCTGCGTCGGCCAAGGCATTTTTACAGTCCATCATACCGGCGCCTGTTGCTTTACGCAACTTCATTACATCTGCAGCAGTAATTGCCATAATTTTTTGTTTTTGTATTTTGATAATGAGCAATTATTCTTCTGACTCGTCTTCGTCTTCTTCCGACACTTCAACTTCGTCGCCTTCAACGTCCTCATCTTCTACCAGGTCTTCATCACCGGCCTCACCTTCATCAGATTTGGCTGCTGATTTTTTATCACCTTTCTTAGATTTTTTTGGAGCTTCGTCACCTTCTTTTTCACGCTCTACTTTGCGTTCGTTCAACCCTTCGGCAATAGCATCGCACATAATGCGCGTAACCAAACGAATTGACTGAGAAGCGTCGTCGTTAGCAGGAACGACAAAATCGATTCCTTCAGGATCAGAGTTTGTATCAACCATCGCAAATACCGGGATACCCAATTTTTGAGCTTCGCGTACAGCGATTTTTTCTTTCAATACGTCAACAACAAACAAGGCAGCAGGAAGACGTGTCAGGTCAGCAATTGAGCCCAATACTTTTTCCAGCTTTGCACGCTGACGTGTAATTTGCAACTTTTCGCGTTTTGATAAGTTATCCCAACTGCTGTCTTTCATCATTTTGTCGATAGACATCATTTTCTTAACCGCTTTGCGGATTGTTGGGAAGTTTGTAAGCATACCGCCCGGCCAACGTTCAACAACGTAAGGCATATTCACATTGCCAACTGCATCAGCAACAAGCTCTTTGGCTTGTTTTTTTGTTGCCACAAATAAGATTTTGCGTCCCGATTTGGCAATCTGTTTAATCGCAGCAGCTGCTTCGTCAATTTTTACGACTGTTTTTTGCAAGTCGATGATGTGGATACCGTTTTTCTCCATAAAGATATACGGAGCCATGTTTGGGTTCCACTTTCTTTTCAGGTGACCAAAGTGTACACCTGCATCCAATAATTCCTGAAAATTTGTTCTTGGCATCTTTTTAACTTTTTAAATAAAATGTTGAAAAGCAACCTCTGAGTAGTCCCTCGTCGATGCCGGGGAGTCTCAGTGGTTTCAGATCCACAGTTATTCTTAAATAATATATTAACGTTTAGAGAACTGGAAGCGTTTGCGGGCTTTTGGCTGACCTGGCTTTTTACGTTCCACTTCGCGTGGGTCACGGGTCATGAAACCGGCATGTTTCAGTTCTGGTTTTGATTCAGGGTTGATCTCAACCAAAGCACGGGCAATTGCCAAACGTACTGCTTCGGCTTGTCCTTTGATACCACCACCGTCAAGGTTCACTTTAATATCGTACTGATCAGCTACACCAAGCAGATTGAGCGGCTGCATAACAATATACTGTAGCGTACCATTAGGGAAATATTCGGTTAATTCCCTGTTGTTAATGGTAATTTTGCCTTTGCCTTCGCTGACAAAAATACGGGCAACGGCTGTTTTTCTACGTCCTAAGGTGTTAACTACTTCCATTGTTACAATTTAATCGTATTTAAATCAATTACTTTTGGGTTTTGAGCTTCTTGTTTGTGCTCAGGACCTACATACACTTTCATGTTACCGTAAACAGCGCGTCCAAGACGGTTTTTTGGCAACATACCTTTTACTGCTTTTTCAACCAAACGTTCAGGATATCTTTTCAATATCTCTAAAGGCGTTTGTTCGCGTTGTCCACCCGGATAACCGGTGTGACGCAGATAAATTTTGTCATTCAATTTGTTACCAGTCAGTTTCACTTTCTCTGCATTGATAACAATTACATTGTCTCCGCAATCAACATGAGGAGTAAAATTTGGTTTGTGTTTGCCACGCAACATTTTGGCAACAGCACTGGCCAAACGACCGAGCGGCATGCCGGCTGCATCAACAACAACCCATTCTTTGTTTACCGTGGCACTGTTGGCCGAAACGGTTTTGTAAGATAAAGTATCCACTTGCTCTAATTTTTTTAAATTAAACACTAAAAGTTGCATAAACTTACATTTCAATCTGTTAGAAGATTTCTGAGTTATTAACATCGGGCATGTTGATAACCGTACTACCTTCAACATTTTCAATAAATTATAAGAACTGCAAGTACGGACAATAATCGGGACTGCAAAAGTATTTCTTTTTTTCGGAAATGCAAGCGTTTCCAAATGGCAAAAAGAAAATTAACACAAAGATTTACAAGAATTAATGACTGCCATGTAACGGAGGGAAAATTCATAAACTTTCTTCATTTATCTATCTTCGCAACATGAACGAAAACAATACCCGCATAAAAGCTGATTTTTTCCAACGGGATACGGTTGTTGTTGCACAGGAACTCCTGGGCAAGGTGCTCGTACGGTCGTTTGAAAATGGCGAAATCCGTCGCTACCGGATCACCGAAACCGAAGCCTACTGCGGACAGAAAGACCTGGCTTGCCACGCCAGCAAAGGCAGGACCAAACGGACTGAAGTAATGTTTCACCCGGGTGGGCTGGTGTATGTTTACTTCATTTACGGAAATTACTGGCTGCTAAACTTTGTTACCGGGCATGAAAATGATGGCTCGGCAGTGCTGATCCGTGGCATAGAAGGATTCAATGGCCCCGGCCGGCTTGGACGCGAATTGCAACTCGACCGCTCGTTTTACGGCGAGAACCTTGAAACCTCTCCCCGCCTCTGGCTCGAAAATGCCCCGGATACTACCGATTACGACGCTACTCCGCGTATCAACATTCATTATGCAGGCGAACCCTGGGCAAGCATGGAGTGGCGATTTCGGTTAAACAGTTAGCCTTATCTTGCTCCCTTAAGGATGAATCGGTTATAGAGCCACAACAAAACAACCGCCGAAACCGCAATGCCGGAAAATAACATCCAAATGTTTTGCGGATGATAATGTTGCCACAAATAGTCAGTCAACTGGGTATCGTTCATCCCCATTTTAACTGCTGCCTGATGAAAGAAATCATTTTTAGAGAATGTATCTGAAATCTCAGGCAAAGAGATTCCCTGAACGACCAATTCCTTTTTCAACAAAAATATTTTATCGGCAATCTTTTCGTAAGGAGCACCCGAAATCCAGCCTGCCAACTGATGGGCCGCTGCAATTGGAAGAAAGGAAGTACCCATGTAAAGTGCCTTTTTATCCTCAGGGGCAATCCTCCCAACATATTCCGTGAATTTGGGGGAGCTACCCATTTCACCCAAGGCAAAGACGAGTATACCAAGCAAAATCAGCCAGCCGCTTTGGGACGAAAACATCAGGTTCAGACCACCGGCCAAGACCAGGATACCACCCATCATCGCTGACAGCGGACGGAAACGCATGACGAAGGCCGAAACCATGATCTGGAAAATGATAATATAAAAACTATCCATACTGCTCATGGTAACAGCAGAGATTGTTCCCTGATCAGTTGCAATGACATCAGCCAAACCAGGAAAAATGGAATGAATACTTTGGTAAACAACGTTAGTATCAACCCAGGCATCAACAAAAACGGGAAATGAGTAATACAACTGGTTAAAAGCGGTCCAAAACAAAATCATGATTACCAGGAAAAGAAAATATTTCCAGTCCTTAATGGCAAGCCAGATATTCACAAAAGCCTGAAGAATGCTTTTCCCAAGGGCTGCTCCCTCTTCCCGTTGAACCGGGTCTTTGAAAAACAAGAACGTGATCAGGTAGTTGACCCCGATAGCAATCATCGACATATAAAAGACATAGTCCCAGCTCTTATTCAGAATAATACCTGCAATAAACGGCCCTATAAACCCGCCAATATTGATCATCATATAAAAAATACCAAAACCGATTGATGCAGTCTCGTCGGTAGTTGTCCTGGAAATCATCGCCGAAATGATCGGCTTGAAAAATGCTCCCCCAACACAGGTCCAGATAAAAGCAAAAAACACCATTTCGAAACTGTGGAAACTGCGGATCATATAATACCCGGAAACATAAATGGTAAACGAGAGGAATAATATCCGCTTGTAACCTACTTTATCAGCAATTGAGCCGGTAATAACAGGCAGAAAATACAGCAACATGGAACCAGTCCCCATAATGATCCCTTTCTGTGCCTGTGTTAACCCCAAGGCTCCTGTATCTTTCGAGTTTACCAGATACAAAGCAAAAGCCATGTAAAAACCATACCAGGCCCAACGTTCAAACAACTCAATTGTATTCGACGCCCAAAAGGTTGCCGGATACTTTTTCATTACTTTAAAAACACTCATACCCTTTTCAATTTTTTCAACAAACACGCAAGGTACTGAAAAATCACTTTTGTAATGCCTGTTAAGATTAATTAACTAATTCATTGAAAACGAAGCCGGCTTTTAAGCAAAGCTTTATTACTTTTGTTGTTTGTCTTAAATAAAGCATCACAATGAAACAAAACAGAAAAAAGAGAATTGGTATCGTGGTGGGCGTCCTGCTTGTGTTCTCGCTGGTAATTACAGCCTTTAACCGCGACGAGAAACTTTTTCAGATTGACAAAAACCTGGACATCTACTATACACTTATCCGTGAACTGAACCTTTTTTATGTAGATGAGATCAATCCGACCGACCTGGTAAAAACCAGTATCGACAAGATGCTGGAATCGCTTGACCCTTATACAAATTATATCCCCGAGTCAGATATGGAAGATTTCCGCTTCATGACAACCGGGGAATATGCAGGAATTGGGGCGCTGATCAGCAAACATGGAGATGATGTGATCATTGCTGAACCGTATGAAGGTTTTCCGGCACAAAAAGCAGGATTAAAAGCTGGCGACATCATGATTGAAGTGTCCGAAAAATCTACGGAGAAGATGTCAACCGAAGATGTGAGCAACCTTTTAAAAGGGCCTGCCGGACAGGTTGTAAAAGTGAAGATACAACGACCGGGTGAGAAAAAGCCGTTTGATGTGGATATCGTCCGGGAGAAAATCCAGATTGACGCGGTACCCTATTACGGCATGCTGGATGAAACGACCGGGTATATTCGCCTGTCGAACTTTACGGCAAACTGTGGCGATGAAGTGAAAAAAATATTCACCGAACTAAAAGAGCAAAAAGGAGCTAAATCGTTAATACTCGATATACGCTCTAATCCGGGTGGCCTACTTGTAGAAGCGGTTAAAATTGTGAACATCTTTGTACCAAAAGGCGCAGAAGTTGTAAGCACCCGCGGCAAAGTAAAGCAGTGGGACAAGGTTTACCCAGCAACCGAAAGCCCGGTTGATACGGTTATGCCAATTGCCGTATTGGTCAACCGTGGTTCAGCTTCTGCATCGGAAATTGTTGCCGGAGCGCTCCAGGATCTTGACCGTGCCGTCATTATTGGCACCCGTACTTTCGGCAAAGGATTGGTGCAAACAACCCGCGAACTGAGTTACAATACCAAACTAAAAGTTACAACGGCCAAATATTATATCCCCAGCGGAAGATGTATCCAGGCCCTTGACTACTCGCACCGCAATGAAGACGGAAGCGTTGGTACAGTGCCCGACTCGCTGATTTCTGAATTTTCAACAAAAAAAGGCAGAAAAGTATACGATGGCGGTGGCATTATACCAGACATCAAACTTGACCTTGACCGGGTAAGTAGCCTTAGCATCCACCTGGTACAAAAATTCATGTACTTTGACTATGCAACCCAATTTGCCTATACTCATAACGAAATTCCTTCACCCGAAGATTTTAAAATTTCTGATGAAATATTTAATGAATTCAAAAGCTTCCTGAAGGAAAAGAATTTCTCATACGAATCTGAAACTGAAAGCGTATTTGATGAACTGCTTGAAACGGCCAAAGATGAGAAGTATTATGATGTTGCCCAGGAACAGTTTGAGGCTTTAAAAGCAAAGATCGGTCACGAACTGGACAAAGACCTGAATCAATTCAGAGACGAGGTAGACGAAATGCTGATTGATGAAATCGTATCCCGTTTTTATTACCAAAAAGGAGCAATCCGTGCTGCCATAAAAGCGGATAAAGGAATTGAAAAAGCCAAAGAGGTTTTGTCTGATCCGGCTCGATTTTCAGCGGTCTTTACCCCCGGAACGATTATCTCGATGACAAACTATAATAAGAAACCCGACCAAAACGGCCGGGTTTCCAATTCTAATATCATTATTAATAATTAGACATTCCCGAATTTTAACCCAAAGTATTGCGGATACATTATCGCAACGGTAATCATGGCAATGATAAAAATCACCAGGGCAACAAAGAACATGATTACGCCCATTTTATAACGTTTCTTAGATACTTCCAGCTGACCAACTGATAATATTTTTTCAATTTTACTGACCATTTTTTTGAGGGCCATCTGGTCTTTCACGATATAATCGTATGCGCCATATTTCATCGTGTTAATGGCAATATCAATACTATCCTGCCCCGAAAGGAATAAAAATTCAACTTTGGGAGCAACTTTTTTTGCCCGTTTTAGCACCTCGATACCATTCATCCCATCAAGCAGGTAGTCCTGAATAACTATTGCCGGCTGGCGTTCCATTGCTTTTATCGCCTCTTCACCCGACGTAAATGACTCAACATTGGTATACTTGTTTGTCTTCAGAAAGCTAACAATCAACTTATTATACACTTGATTATCTTCAACTACAAAGATTAACGGGTCTTTATGATTTTGCATAGCTCTGAAATAAAAATTAAAAGTTCGCTTAATTTAAAGGGTCACTTATCTGTCTGCTAAAAATAGCAAAAAATAGTACATGCGAAATTACAAGGCACAAATTAGTGAAATCATCAGACATAACAAGGCATGTTCCATCGAAAATTATATTTTGCCTTTTATTTGAATTCACCTAATTTGCTAAACAAAAACAAAGAACATGTTATTGGCTATTGATATCGGCAATACAAATATTGTTTTTGGTACATCAGAACAACAAAACGGTTGGCAAAATGTTTGGCGTATCCAAACCGATGGCTATAAAACTGCCGACGAATATGAAGTCATTTTTAGGTCATTGTTCGCCAGCGGTAAAATCAACACAGATGAAATTGATCAGGTCGTTCTGAGCAGTGTTGTCCCCTCATTAAAGCGTGAATTCGAAGGAATGGTGCAGAATTTTCTTAATCGGGAAGTATTAATTGTTACCCCTGAAATTTACGACCGCCTGCCAATAAAAATACTAAACCCCTATGAAATCGGGACAGATCTTGTTGCAAATGCAGTGGCGGCATACACAAAATACCAACAAACCTGCATGGTCATCGATTTCGGAACAGCGCTGACCTTCACAACCATTTCGGCAAATGGTGAGATCCTCGGGGTTTCCATTGCGCCCGGTTTGCAAACTGCCATAAAAGCACTGGCCGGAAACACGGCTCAACTTCCGCGTGTTCAACTAACAACGCCACCATCGGTACTGGGGAAGAATACCGTTCACGCCATTCAATCGGGCGTGGTCATCGGGTACAGCGGACTGGTGGACCGGATCATCGAAGAAACAGAAAAAGAAACCGGACAGAAAATCCATACGATTGCAACAGGCGGACTTTGCCAAACTTTTGCCAAACAATGCCCCCGTATCAGTTGTACAGAAGAAAACCTGACCCTTGACGGACTTCAGATTATCGGCAAACTTTTGAATCGCCAGAAAAGTTAAAAGACGTGAAATAATTACCCGGTATTAAACCTCATTCATAACTGGCGGTCTAAACTGACGAAACAATTAAAGATGACAGTTATGAAAATCAAGTTAATGACAATCGCAGGAATCTTCCTGCTCGTTTTAAGCACTCCATCATTTGCACAATCAGTACAAGGTTTAAAAGAAATGCCACCAAGAAGGGAAAGGCTTGCTGCAAATGACGATTTTCCTTTGGCGAAAGAAAACTTCCTGACAGAAGAACAGAAAGAAGCTTTTAAAGTCATTCGCCTGGAAACGATGAAAGAAACCAAACCGCTGAAAGATGAGCTCCGGGAACTTCGGGCACATCATCAAACACTGATGACAACTGAGAACCCTGATCTGAATGCCATCTATGCAAGCATCGACAAAATGAGTGAGATTGAATCGGAGCTTTCAAAGATCCGTGCTAAGTCCCACCTCGAGATGCAATCACATCTTACAGATGAACAAAAATTAATGTTCCTCCACCACCGAGAGATGAAAAAGCAAGAAAGACAAGATGATCGTCCCTGTCACAGGCATCGGAGCAATCAGTTATAAACAAATCATTGGGTTTAAAAAAGTGCCGGTTTTCCACCGGCATTTTTTATTGCCGTTCACCGACAAAAATCATGCATTCAACGAAATTACAATGCTTAAAGATTAACCTGCCGGTAAATTGCAACGGATTCAAAATTTCATCGTCTTATAACTAAATCGGAACACCATGAAAAGATATTTATCCCTGCTTTTATCGATTATAGTTTCGGCCTTATCACTTTCCTCCTGCATATTTCTTGGGCCATCAGTAAAAGGAAACGGCCATGTGGTAAAAGAAACCCGTCATATCTCCGGGTTCGATAAAATTGAGGCGTCAACTGGCCTTGAAGTTTCACTTGTTCCCGATTCAACCGAGTTCGTACTGGTCGAAGCCGATGAGAACCTGCATGAAGTTATTGAAACCGAGCTTCGACACGAAACACTTTCCATCTATTCCCGCGAACGCATTCGCCATGCCGAGGCCAAGAAAGTTTTTGTCCATTTTATTAAACTGGAAAAAATCCAGTCCTCATCCGGATCCATGGTTAGGTCACAAAATATCGTTACCAGCAACACAATCGAGGTATCAGCATCATCAGGCAGCCAGCAATTTCTGGAGATCAATGCCGAAAACTTTAAAGGAAAGTGTTCTTCCGGAGCCCAAATCTTTTTAAGCGGTAAAGCTGACAATGCGAATGTCCGGGCATCATCGGGAGCGCAATTCAAAGCCGAAGACTTCATCACAAACGACTGCATGGCCGATGTTTCCAGTGGGGCACATATTTGGATCGGGGTGAAAGACCATTTCAATGGTGAAGCATCAAGCGGTGGTCATATTTATTATTCCGGTGACCCCGAGAGGACAGACACCAAAACTTCATCAGGAGGATCAATCAACAGAAATTAGAAATAGACAGAAACATTAAAGCAACAAAGCCATGAAAACAATTAAATTAAAAAGCCTTTTACTGCTTGCTCTATTCACGATAGTTACCATTGGTGCCAATGCCACAAAAGAAAAAACCGACACACAAACCAGGCCTGTCGATCAGTTTGAAAAGATCAGTGTCAGCAGTGGCATTGACCTGTACCTGACCCAGGGGAATACGGCAAGTGTTGAAGTGGAAGCCGACCCGGATATTATCGATAAAATAATCACCCGGGTAGAAAATGGCACACTGAAAATATACATCAAGGAAAAACAGAACTGGGATTGGGGATGGAACCAGTCCCGAAAAGTGAGGGTTTCATTTACCGAAATTTCGGCTATTTCGGCTTCAGCGGGCTCCGATGTGTACGCTGAAGAACCAATTGAGTTGAAAGAACTGACAATAGATGCAAGCAGTGGAGCAGACATTAGTATTGATGACCTGACCGCAGATTTTGTAAGTATCCGGTCGAGCAGCGGCTCTGACGCAAAAGTGGCCGGTAAAACAATTCGGATGGAAGCAGATTCATCAAGCGGCAGCGACCTGGATTGTTCTGACCTGGTTAGTGAAGAATGTGAGGTAAGTGCATCCAGTGGATCTGATGCACTGGTCAATGTCTCAAGAAGCCTTAAGGCGCGTGCAAGCAGCGGCGGTGATGTCCGGTATAAAGGAAACCCTTCTCAAAAAGATATTGATGAATCAAGCGGTGGAGACGTAAAAAGCTTTTAATACAATCCAACTATTATCGAAACAGGGCCATCACAAGATGGCTTTTTTCATTTCACTCAGCCAACATCCCAGAGTCACACTCATTCTCAAAACAGGTAAGAAACAACCATTTTGATTACCTACTAAGATTCCGTAACTTGTATCTTCTAAATCCTTAAATATTAGAGATATGAAAAAAATTCTATTAGGTGGTATTGCCGGAGGAATCGTTTTCTTTCTTCTGGGATGGTTATTCTACGGAATGTTGTTTGCCGGGCTCATGGCCGATAATGCAGGAACAGCAACCGGGGTTTACCGGGAAAATAACCAGATGATTATGTGGGCACTTTTGCTTGGCAACTTGTTCTGGGGGTTTTTATTCGCAATTATTTTCGGGAGCTGGGCAAAAATCAGCACAGCCGGAGCCGGCGCTAAAGCCGGTGCTATAATCGGGTTATTTATGGGGGCCGGACTTGACTTGATCATGTATGGCACATCCAACCTGATGACCTTGACGGGGGTAATTGCAGACATCCTTATTGTGGTCGTCATGTCGGCCATTTGCGGAACCATCGTTGCCATGATCATCGGATCGGGTAAAAAAGCCTGAACGGCAAGCTATTTCAACTGATGGAATTAAATACATTAATAATCAGAGGCTGGTTGATGCTGTAAGTACCAGCCTCTTCCTTATCGGCCCCACTGCTCCCCAACCAATAACATTTATTGTAGCGCAACAAAGGTTGGATAATTATTTATAATCATTTATTCTGCTTATTTTAGCCAGACTTAATCTAATTTACAACCTAAGATCAGTGGTTATCCAGAGGAATGAAATTGTAGCTAGGATTCAATCAAATGACAAAGGTGCATTTGAAGAATTGTATTCCTTTTTCTTTCCCAAACTGGTTTATTTCTCCAATCAATATTTACCCGACAAAGAGGCATCTGAAAGTATTGTCCAGGACACTTTCACCGAACTGTGGGCAAACAGGCATTCACTTCAACCGAACACCAACATTCAAGCCTGGCTTTTCACCGTCGTAAAAAACAAATCGCTGAAACAGATCAGTAAAGAACGTTCAAAACAACGTTACAATGACCACCTAAAAATTCGCCAACTAGACCTTAACTATCAGCTACTTGACCAATTCAACGCAAGCGATTTTGTTTTTGAGGAATTACAATTAAAAATAGAATCAGCCTTGGCTAAACTTTCTCCTTCAGTCAGGACTGTTTTTGAAAAAAGCAGGTTTGAAGACAAAAAAAATAAGGAAATTGCTGCGGAATTGGGCATTACCATTAAAACAGTCGAAGCCCACATTTCGAAAGCCCTTAAATTACTTCGCACCGAACTAAAAGACTACCTTCCGCTATTCTATATTCTATTTTTTTCAAAATAATCCGATTTCCCGTTAGGGTATTTTAACCAGGTTAGGTTATACATTACAAACAGTTTTATTTTATGGATCAGGAAAAGTTAATCCGGTACATCAAAGGAGAGCAATTCTCAACAAAAGAATTGACAGAGATTCTGGATTGGATTGAAAATTCACCGGAGAACAAAACGCAATATGAGGAACTTAAAAGTCTCTGGGTATTAACCGGGATCCAAAAAGTTGAAAGTTCTCCTTCATTACAGTTCTTTAAAAAGAACAACCCAATCAGGAAATCTGTAGTTAGCCCGCAATTACTGAAATACGCTGCAATTTTTATTCTTGCTTTTTTTGTTGGGGCAGCCAGCCTCTACCTGATTAACCAGAGCGCTGAACCTGAAATTGCCTATAATGAAATCCAGGTCCCGAGCGGTGAAAAATCTATCATCACCTTGTACGACGGATCAAAGGTTTGGCTCAATTCGGGGACAATCTTCAGATACCCGGCGACTTTCAGCAAAAACGAGCGAAAAGTTTTCGTTAACGGAGAAGCCTTTTTTGATGTTTTCCTTGAGGGCCTCCTCCTGGGCGAGGGCCTGGTCGTCGATGATCTGACCCTTAGCGCCCAT